>NZ_JAVUPQ010000007.1:0-113575 GCF_032029835.1 Escherichia sp. AM3
CTGATAGAAACAGAAGCCACTGGAGCACCTCAAAAACACCATCATACACTAAATCAGTAAGTTGGCAGCATCACCTGGCACTATTATGCTTGTTAATTGTTATTTATTTACTCCAGGAAATTGTAGGCGTATATATTAAAAAATAAAATATTACACTTTAGGAAGTAATTATGAGGTAAATCTCAATATATTTATTGGGAAAATAAATACATTAAAGGAAGGTATGCCGATTTTGAATGACACCCTTTTCCCATCTCAGAAAAAGGGCACTATCTTACTTCACCCGCGCCATATAATACGCATCGACATATTCACCATTACGCAATGCGTACTTCTTACCAGTCCCTTCAATTTCAAAGCCGTATTTTTTATAGACCTTAATTGCCGGGGCGTTATCGACAAACACGGTTAGTTCAATGCGATCTACCCGCAACCAGTTGTCGCACATTTCAATCATCTCTCGCATAAGGGCGCTGGCGACGCCGCGATTCTTCCAATGGGAGTCGACACAGATACCAAAATCGGCAACATGACTGCGGCGTGGGCGCTGTTGCACGTCAATGGTGAGATGGCCCACGACGTCTCCATCAATACAGGCGACGAGTTGCTTGATGCCGGGACGATCGGCGAGTCGCTCCTGCCACATATAATCGGAAGGATGAGGCACTTGTAGCGTGTTGTAATACACCTCCGGCTGGGCGTGAATCTGCCTGATGGCCTCGTAATCGCGCGTTTCAGCATGGCGTATCACTATCTCACTCATTCCTTTGTCCTCTTTGGGGTAAATGTCCCTTTCAACATCATTGACTTTCGAATGCGAGTCAAATGCATTTTTTTGCAAAAAGTGTTGGACAAGTGCGAATGAGAATGATTATTATTGTCTCGCGATCAGGAAGACCCTCGCGGAGAACCTGAAAGCACGACATTGCTCACATTGCTTCCAGTATTACTTAGCCAGCCGGGTGCTGGCTTTTTTTTTGATCTTTCGTTCTCAATTTATCCACGGGAGTGCTTGTGTTCGTTATGCGCACTCCAGTAGGAACCACGTCCGCTTTGCGCTAAGGTGTAAATAACCACCTTAAAAAGGACGAAATCATGGTCATCAACTGCGCCTTTATTGGCTTCGGCAAAAGCACCACCCGTTACCATCTGCCGTATGTACTTAACCGCAAGGATAGCTGGCATGTCGCGCATATTTTTCGTCGCCATGCGAAGCCGGAAGAACAGGCTCCCATTTATTCCCATATCCATTTCACCAGCGATCTCGACGAAGTACTAAACGATCCCGATGTTAAGCTGGTTGTTGTCTGCACCCACGCGGACAGCCATTTCGAGTACGCGAAACGCGCGCTGGAAGCCGGGAAAAATGTGCTGGTCGAAAAACCGTTCACCCCGACGCTTGCCCAGGCGAAGGAGCTGTTTGCGTTGGCGAAAAGCAAAGGGCTGACCGTCACGCCGTATCAGAATCGTCGCTTTGACTCCTGCTTCCTGACAGCGAAAAAAGCGATTGAAAGTGGCAAGTTGGGAGAGATTGTTGAAGTGGAAAGCCATTTTGACTATTACCGCCCGGTCGCAGAAACCAAACCTGGGTTGCCGCAGGATGGCGCGTTCTATGGCCTTGGTGTGCATACGATGGACCAGATTATTTCTCTGTTCGGTCGCCCGGATCACGTCGCTTATGACATCCGCAGCCTGCGCAATAAAGCCAATCCTGACGATACTTTCGAAGCGCAACTGTTTTATGGCGATCTAAAAGCCATCGTCAAAACCAGCCATCTGGTGAAAATCGATTATCCGAAATTTATCGTTCACGGTAAGAAAGGTTCGTTTATTAAATATGGTATCGACCAGCAGGAAACCAGCCTGAAGGCTAATATTATGCCGGGCGAACCGGGATTCTCAGCGGATGATTCGGTCGGTGTGCTGGAGTATGTCAATGACGAGGGCGTGACGGTCAGAGAAGAGATTAAGCCGGAGATGGGCGATTACGGGCGCGTTTATGATGCGTTGTATCAAACCATCACCCACGGTGCGCCAAATTACGTCAAGGAATCTGAAGTTCTTACGAATCTGGAAATCCTTGAACGCGGATTCGAGCAAGCCTCTCCCTCCACAGTGACTCTCGCGAAGTAAGTTTGATGGCCCCTCGAATAGTTCAATTTTTTTGAACAGAGGGGTCAATTTTCACCCTCTATCATCCCAGGCAGATCGGGTCCACACTAAGCCCATCGAAATCATTCAGGGGGCGAATACAAATGATCTACTTACGCAAAGCAAATGAACGTGGTCATGCAAATCATGGCTGGCTGGACTCCTGGCATACTTTCTCTTTTGCCAACTATTACGATCCGAACTTTATGGGCTTCTCCGCGCTGCGCGTGATTAACGACGACGTGATTGAAGCAGGGCAGGGCTTCGGCACTCACCCACATAAAGATATGGAAATTTTGACCTACGTGCTGGAAGGTACTGTTGAGCACCAGGACAGCATGGGCAATAAAGAGCAGGTTCCGGCGGGTGAGTTCCAGATTATGAGTGCTGGTACGGGTATTCGTCACTCAGAGTACAACCCAAGCAGCACCGAGCGTCTGCATCTGTATCAGATCTGGATCATGCCTGAAGAAAACGGTATTACGCCGCGTTATGAACAGCGTCGCTTCGATGCCGTACAGGGCAAACAGCTGGTGCTCTCGCCGGATGCGCGAGATGGTTCATTGAAAGTGCATCAGGATATGGAACTGTACCGCTGGGCGTTGCTGAAAGATGAGCAGTCGGTGCATCAGATTGCCGCTGAACGCCGCGTCTGGATCCAGGTGGTGAAAGGCAATGTCACCATTAACGGCGTGAAAGCCTCGACCAGCGATGGTCTGGCAATCTGGGATGAGCAGGCAATCTCCATCCATGCGGATAGCGACAGCGAAGTGTTACTGTTCGATCTGCCGCCGGTTTAAAACTCAACGGCATCTTTGAAGCCTGCCTTTTTGCAGGCTTCCTCGCTCGCTCCGGTCGCGTGCTGATGTACGCTTCCGGGGTTTTGCCGCGTCGTTAGCACAATGCGATGCAATTGATTTAGTGTATATCTAATAATTGTAAACAAGCACTGTTTTCCCCGGGAAGGTTCTGATGTGTCCGTGTTAAACTAAGAGAATCTATCTCTTTTGTACCTTCAGGACGATGAAAAAGAAAAGACCCGTACTTCAGGATGTGGCTGACCGTGTAGGCGTGACCAAAATGACGGTCAGCCGTTTTTTACGCAACCCGGAGCAGGTTTCCGTCGCTCTACGCGGCAAGATTGCCGCGGCTCTTGATGAACTGGGCTATATTCCCAATCGTGCGCCCGATATCCTCTCTAACGCCACCAGCCGGGCGATTGGCGTCCTGTTACCTTCTCTCACCAACCAGGTTTTCGCGGAAGTATTACGCGGAATCGAAAGCGTCACCGACGCGCACGGTTATCAGACCATGCTGGCGCACTACGGTTATAAACCGGAAATGGAGCAAGAACGCCTCGAATCCATGCTCTCCTGGAATATCGACGGCCTGATCCTCACCGAACGTACCCACACGCCGCGCACCTTAAAGATGATTGAAGTGGCGGGTATTCCCGTGGTGGAACTGATGGACAGCAAGTCGCCATGCCTTGATATCGCCGTCGGTTTTGATAACTTTGAAGCAGCACGCCAGATGACCACTGCCATTATTGCTCGCGGGCATCGCCACATTGCCTATCTCGGCGCACGTCTCGACGAACGTACTATCATCAAACAGAAGGGATACGAACAGGCGATGCTGGATGCAGGCCTGGTGCCATATAGCGTGATGGTTGAGCAATCTTCTTCTTACTCTTCCGGTATTGAACTGATTCGCCAGGCGCGGCGGGAATATCCGCAGCTGGATGGCGTGTTCTGTACGAATGATGACCTGGCGGTCGGCGCGGCGTTTGAATGTCAGCGTCTGGGGTTAAAAGTTCCTGACGATATGGCGATTGCCGGTTTCCACGGTCATGACATTGGTCAGGTGATGGAGCCACGACTTGCGAGCGTGCTGACGCCGCGTGAGCGGATGGGCAGTATTGGCGCTGAACGCCTGCTGGCGCGTATTCGTGGCGAATCTGTGACACCGAAAATGTTAGATTTAGGTTTCACCTTGTCACCGGGCGGATCTATTTAAGCCCACAAATTTGAAGTAGCTCACACTTATACACTTAAGGCATGGATGGATATTGCTTCTGATATTGTCCGGCTGGACAATGTTACCGATAACAGTTACCCGTAACATTTTTAATTCTTGTATTGTGGGGGCACCACTTTGAGCACGACTAACCATGATCACCACATTTACGTCTTGATGGGCGTATCGGGCAGCGGCAAATCTGCGGTCGCCAGTGAAGTGGCGCATCAACTTCATGCCGCGTTTCTTGATGGCGATTTCCTCCATCCACGGCGCAATATCGAAAAAATGGCGTCTGGCGAACCACTGAATGACGACGATCGCAAACCGTGGTTGCAGGCGCTGAACGACGCCGCGTTTGCTATGCAGCGCACTAATAAAGTGTCGCTGATCGTCTGTTCTGCATTGAAAAAACACTATCGCGACTTGCTGCGTGAAGGTAATCCGAATCTCTCTTTCATCTATTTGAAAGGCGATTTTGATGTGATTGAAAGCCGCCTGAAAGCGCGCAAAGGCCATTTCTTTAAAACCCAAATGTTGGTGACGCAGTTTGAAACGCTGCAGGAGCCGGGTGCGGACGAAACCGATGTACTGGTGGTGGATATCGATCAACCGCTGGAAGGTGTTGTGGCAAGCACCATTGAGGTTATTAAAAAAGGCAAATAAGTAGTGACTACATTAACGCTTGTTTTAACAGCAGTAGGGTCTGTTTTACTGCTGCTGTTTTTAGTCATGAAGGCGCGTATGCACGCTTTCCTGGCTTTAATGGTGGTGTCCATGGGGGCTGGCCTTTTTTCCGGTATGCCGCTCGATAAAATCGCAGCGACGATGGAAAAAGGGATGGGAGGCACCCTCGGCTTCCTGGCGGTGGTTGTCGCCCTGGGAGCTATGTTTGGCAAGATCTTACATGAAACCGGCGCAGTCGATCAGATTGCCGTCAAAATGCTCAAATCCTTCGGTCACAGCCGCGCGCATTATGCCATCGGCCTTGCGGGGCTGGTCTGTGCGCTACCGCTGTTCTTTGAAGTGGCGATTGTTCTGCTGATTAGCGTTGCTTTCTCAATGGCGCGCCACACCGGTACGAACCTGGTGAAGCTGGTAATCCCATTATTCGCAGGCGTGGCGGCAGCGGCGGCGTTCCTGGTGCCAGGGCCAGCGCCAATGCTGCTGGCATCGCAGATGAACGCCGATTTTGGCTGGATGATCCTGATTGGCCTGTGTGCGGCAATTCCGGGAATGATTATTGCCGGGCCGCTGTGGGGTAATTTCATCAGCCGTTACGTGGAGTTGCATATTCCTGACGACATCAGCGAACCGCATCTCGGCGAAGGCAAAATGCCGTCCTTCGGATTCAGCCTGTCGCTGATCCTGTTGCCGCTGGTGCTGGTGGGGCTGAAAACCATTGCCGCGCGTTTTGTGCCAGAAGGCTCTACCGCTTACGAATGGTTCGAGTTTATTGGTCATCCGTTTACCGCGATTCTGGTTGCTTGTCTGGTGGCGATTTATGGCCTGGCGATGCGTCAGGGCATGCCAAAAGACAAAGTGATGGAGATTTGCGGTCACGCGCTGCAACCGGCGGGGATCATTCTGCTGGTGATTGGTGCGGGCGGCGTGTTCAAACAGGTGCTGGTTGACTCTGGCGTAGGTCCGGCACTGGGCGAAGCGTTAACCGGCATGGGCCTGCCGATTGCTATCACCTGCTTCGTGCTGGCCGCTGCAGTGCGCATCATTCAGGGGTCTGCCACCGTAGCCTGTTTAACGGCGGTGGGACTGGTGATGCCAGTCATTGAACAACTGAACTACTCTGGTGCGCAAATGGCGGCACTGTCGATTTGTATCGCTGGTGGTTCGATTGTTGTCAGCCACGTTAACGACGCTGGTTTCTGGTTGTTCGGTAAATTTACCGGCGCGACCGAAGCCGAAACGCTGAAAACCTGGACCATGATGGAAACCATTCTCGGCACTGTCGGTGCCATCGTTGGGATGATTGCGTTCCAGCTGTTGAGTTAAGTTTGTTCGCCCGGTAGTTGTGACGCTACCGGGTTCTTTTCGAAAAACTCTCCTCGTTACCCCTTCATCCACATTCGAATGCCGTCGAGGAACATCTGGGTTGCCATCATCACCAGAATCAATCCCATCAGGCGTTCAAGTGCGTTCACCCCTTTCTCGCCCAGCAGACGTAAAAATAGCGAAGACTGTAGCAGGATGACAAAGGTGCCGCCCCAGGCCAGCAGCAGAGCAATCACCAGATGCCCCATCTGATTCGGGTACTGATGAGACAACAACATCAGCGTGGCGAGAATAGTCGGCCCGGCGACTAACGGAATTGCCAACGGCACGATAAATGGCTCTTCACCTGCAGGAAGCCCGCTGCTATTTCCTGAAGCGCTGGGGAAAATCATCTTAATGGCGATCAGAAACAGAATGATGCCGCCAGAAATGGAGACGGTTTCTGCTCGCAGGCTGAGAAATGCCAGAATTTTCTCACCCGCAAACAGGAACACCAGCATCACCAGGAGAGCAATAAGCAACTCTCGCACCATGATTGCCCGCCGTCTTTTCGGTTCAGTATGTTTCAGTACGGACATGAAAATAGGTAGGTTTCCGAGCGGATCCATAATCAGGATCAATAAAACTGCTGCAGAAATGATTTCATTCATAACTCAAATTCCCTGATAATTGCCGCGGACTTTCTGCGTGCTAACAAAGCAGGATAAGTCGCATTACTGATGGCTTCGCTATCATTGATTAATTTCACTTGCGACTTTGGCTGCTTTTTGTATGGTGAAAGATGTGCCAAGAGGAGACCGGCACATTTATACAGCACACATCTTTGCAGGAAAAAACGCTTATGAAAAATGTTGGTTTTATCGGCTGGCGCGGTATGGTCGGCTCCGTTCTCATGCAACGCATGGTTGAAGAGCGCGACTTCGACGCCATTCGCCCTGTCTTCTTTTCTACTTCTCAGCTTGGCCAGGCTGCGCCGTCTTTTGGCGGAACCACTGGCACACTTCAGGATGCCTTTGATCTGGAGGCGCTAAAGGCCCTCGATATCATTGTGACCTGTCAGGGCGGCGATTATACCAACGAAATCTATCCAAAGCTTCGTGAAAGCGGATGGCAAGGTTACTGGATTGACGCAGCATCGTCTCTGCGCATGAAAGATGACGCCATCATCATTCTTGACCCCGTCAATCAGGACGTCATTACCGACGGATTAAATAATGGCATCAGGACTTTTGTTGGCGGTAACTGTACCGTAAGCCTGATGTTGATGTCGTTGGGTGGTTTATTCGCCAATGATCTTGTTGATTGGGTGTCCGTTGCAACCTACCAGGCCGCTTCCGGCGGTGGTGCGCGACATATGCGTGAGTTATTAACCCAGATGGGCCATCTGTATGGCCATGTGGCAGATGAACTCGCGACCCCGTCCTCTGCTATTCTCGATATCGAACGCAAAGTCACAACCTTAACCCGTAGCGGTGAGCTGCCGGTGGATAACTTTGGCGTGCCGCTGGCGGGTAGCCTGATTCCGTGGATCGACAAACAGCTCGATAACGGTCAGAGCCGCGAAGAGTGGAAAGGGCAGGCGGAAACCAACAAGATCCTCAACACATCTTCCGTAATTCCGGTAGATGGTTTATGTGTGCGTGTCGGGGCATTGCGCTGCCACAGCCAGGCATTCACTATTAAATTGAAAAAAGATGTGTCTATTCCGACCGTGGAAGAACTGCTGGCTGCGCACAATCCGTGGGCGAAAGTCGTTCCGAACGATCGGGAAATCACTATGCGTGAGCTAACCCCAGCTGCCGTTACCGGCACGCTGACCACGCCGGTAGGCCGCCTGCGTAAGCTGAATATGGGACCAGAGTTCCTGTCAGCCTTTACAGTGGGCGACCAGCTGCTGTGGGGGGCCGCGGAGCCGCTGCGTCGGATGCTTCGTCAACTGGCGTAATCTTTATTCATTAAATCTGGGGCGCGATGCCGCCCCTGTTAGTGCGTAATACAGGAGTAAGCGCAGATGTTTCATGATTTACCGGGAGTTAAATAGAGCATTGGCTATTCTTTAAGGGTGGCTGAATACATGAGTATTCACAGCCTTACCTGAAGTGAGGACGACGCAGAGAGGATGCACAGAGTGCTGCGCCGTTCAGGTCAAAAAAATGTCACAACCAGAAGTCAAAAATCCAATTGGATGGGGTGACACAATAAAACAGGAAGACAAGCATGTCCGATCGTATCGATAGAGACGTGATTAACGCGCTAATTGCAGGCCATTTTGCGGATCCTTTTTCCGTACTGGGAATGCATAAAACCACCGCGGGACTGGAAGTCCGTGCCCTTTTACCCGACGCTACCGATGTGTGGGTGATTGAACCGAAAACCGGGCGCAAACTCGCAAAACTGGAGTGTCTCGACTCACGGGGATTCTTTAGCGGCGTCATTCCGCGACGTAAGAATTTTTTCCGCTATCAGTTGGCTGTTGTCTGGCATGGTCAGCAAAACCTGATTGATGATCCTTACCGTTTTGGTCCGCTAATCCAGGAAATGGATGCCTGGCTATTATCTGAAGGTACTCACCTGCGCCCGTATGAAACCTTAGGCGCGCATGCAGATACTATGGATGGCGTCACAGGTACGCGTTTCTCTGTCTGGGCTCCAAACGCCCGTCGGGTCTCGGTGGTTGGGCAATTCAACTACTGGGACGGTCGCCGTCACCCGATGCGCCTGCGTAAAGAGAGCGGCATCTGGGAACTGTTTATCCCTGGGGCGCATAACGGTCAGCTCTATAAATACGAGATGATTGATACCAATGGCAACTTGCGTCTGAAGTCCGACCCTTATGCCTTCGAAGCGCAAATGCGCCCGGAAACCGCGTCTCTTATTTGCGGGCTGCCGGAAAAGGTTGTACAGACTGAAGAGCGCAAAAAAGCGAATCAGTTTGATGCGCCAATCTCTATTTATGAAGTTCACCTGGGTTCCTGGCGTCGCCACACCGACAACAATTTCTGGTTGAGCTACCGCGAGCTGGCCGATCAACTGGTGCCTTATGCTAAATGGATGGGCTTTACCCACCTCGAACTACTGCCCATTAACGAGCATCCCTTCGATGGCAGTTGGGGTTATCAGCCAACCGGCCTGTATGCACCAACCCGCCGTTTTGGTACTCGCGACGACTTCCGTTATTTCATTGATGCCGCACACGCAGCTGGTCTGAACGTGATTCTCGACTGGGTGCCAGGCCACTTCCCGACCGATGACTTTGCGCTTGCCGAATTTGATGGCACGAACTTGTATGAACACAGCGATCCGCGTGAAGGCTATCATCAGGACTGGAACACGCTGATCTACAACTATGGTCGCCGTGAAGTCAGTAACTTCCTCGTCGGTAACGCGCTTTACTGGATTGAACGTTTTGGTATTGATGCGCTGCGCGTCGATGCGGTGGCGTCAATGATTTATCGCGACTACAGCCGTAAAGAGGGGGAGTGGATCCCGAACGAATTTGGCGGGCGCGAGAATCTTGAAGCGATTGAATTCTTGCGTAATACCAACCGTATTCTTGGTGAGCAGGTTTCCGGTGCGGTGACAATGGCTGAGGAGTCTACCGATTTCCCTGGCGTTTCTCGTCCGCAGGATATGGGCGGTCTGGGCTTCTGGTACAAGTGGAACCTCGGCTGGATGCATGACACCCTGGACTACATGAAGCTCGACCCGGTTTATCGTCAGTATCATCACGATAAACTGACCTTCGGGATTCTCTACAACTACACTGAAAACTTCGTCCTGCCGTTGTCGCATGATGAAGTGGTCCACGGTAAAAAATCGATTCTCGACCGCATGCCGGGCGACGCATGGCAGAAATTCGCGAACCTGCGCGCCTACTATGGCTGGATGTGGGCATTCCCGGGCAAGAAACTACTGTTCATGGGTAACGAATTTGCCCAGGGCCGCGAGTGGAACCATGACGCCAGCCTCGACTGGCATCTGTTGGAAGGCGGCGATAACTGGCACCACGGTGTCCAGCGTCTGGTGCGCGATCTGAACCTCACCTACCGCCACCATAAAGCAATGCATGAACTGGATTTTGACCCGTACGGCTTTGAATGGCTGGTGGTGGATGACAAAGAACGCTCGGTGCTGATCTTTGTGCGTCGCGATAAAGAGGGTAACGAAATCATCGTTGCCAGTAACTTTACGCCGGTACCGCGTCATGATTATCGCTTCGGCATTAATCAGCCGGGCAAATGGCGTGAAATCCTCAATACCGATTCCATGCACTATCACGGCAGTAATGCAGGCAATGGCGGCACGGTACACAGCGATGAGATTGCCAGCCACGGTCGTCAGCATTCACTAAGCCTGACGCTACCACCGCTGGCCACTATCTGGCTGGTTCGGGAGGCAGAATGACACAACTCGCCATTGGCAAACCCGCTCCCCTCGGCGCGCATTACGACGGTCAGGGCGTCAACTTCACACTTTTCTCCGTTCATGCCGAGCGGGTAGAACTGTGTGTCTTTGACGCCAATGGCCAGGAACATCGCTATGACTTGCCAGGGCACAGTGGCGACATTTGGCACGGTTATCTGCCGGATGCGCGCCCGGGTTTGCGTTATGGTTATCGCGTTCATGGCCCCTGGCAACCCGCCGAGGGGCATCGCTTTAACCCGGCGAAGTTGTTGATTGATCCTTGCGCGCGGCAAATTGACGGGGAGTTTAAAGATAACCCGCTGCTGCACGCCGGTCATAATGAACCTGACTATCGCGACAACGCCGCCATTGCGCCGAAATGCGTAGTGGTGGTTGATCACTATGACTGGGAAGATGATGCCCCGCCGCGCACGCCGTGGGGCAGCACCATCATTTATGAAGCCCATGTCAAAGGATTAACGTACTTGCACCCGGAGATCCCGGTCGAGATCCGTGGCACTTATAAAGCCCTCGGGCATCCGGTGATGATCAACTATTTGAAACAATTGGGCATTACCGCGCTGGAACTGCTGCCAGTGGCGCAGTTTGCCAGTGAACCACGTCTGCAACGCATGGGGCTAAGTAACTACTGGGGTTACAACCCGGTGGCGATGTTTGCGCTGCATCCGGCGTATGCCTGCTCGCCAGAAACGGCGCTGGATGAGTTTCGCGATGCAATCAAAGCACTGCATAAAGCGGGTATCGAAGTCATTCTTGATATCGTGCTCAACCATAGTGCGGAACTGGACCTCGACGGCCCGTTATTCTCGCTGCGTGGGATCGATAACCGTAGCTATTATTGGATAAGAGAAGACGGCGATTATCACAACTGGACCGGTTGCGGCAACACGCTCAATTTGAGTCATCCGGCGGTGGTGGATTATGCCAGCGCCTGCCTGCGTTATTGGGTAGAAACCTGCCACGTCGATGGTTTCCGCTTTGATCTGGCGGCAGTCATGGGCCGTACGCCAGAGTTCCGTCAGGATGCGCCGTTGTTTACCGCTATCCAGAACTGCCCGGTGCTCTCGCAGGTGAAGTTAATTGCTGAACCGTGGGATATCGCTCCTGGTGGTTATCAGGTGGGAAATTTCCCGCCGCTGTTTGCCGAGTGGAACGATCATTTCCGCGATGCTGCCCGTCGTTTCTGGCTGCATTATGATTTGCCTCTGGGGGCGTTTGCCGGGCGTTTTGCTGCCTCCAGCGATGTTTTTAAACGTAATGGTCGTCTGCCGAGTGCCGCGATTAATCTCGTCACCGCACATGACGGTTTTACGCTTCGCGACTGCGTTTGCTTCAACCATAAACACAATGAAGCAAACGGAGAAGAAAATCGCGACGGGACCAACAACAATTACAGTAACAATCATGGTAAAGAAGGGTTAGGCGGTACTCTTGATCTGGTTGAACGGCGGCGCGACAGCATTCATGCCCTGTTAACAACGTTGTTGCTCTCCCAGGGCACGCCGATGTTACTGGCCGGTGACGAACATGGTCACAGCCAGCATGGCAATAACAATGCCTACTGTCAGGATAACCAATTAACCTGGTTGGACTGGTCGCAGGCAAGCAGTGGTTTAACCGCATTTACCGCCGCGTTAATCCATCTGCGCAAGCGTATTCCCGCTTTGGTGGAGAATCGCTGGTGGGAAGAAGGCGACGGCAATGTCCGTTGGCTAAATCGATATGCTCAACCTTTAAGCACGGATGAGTGGCAAAACGGGCCGAAACAGCTGCAAATTCTGCTCTCGGATCGCTTTTTGATCGCAATTAACGCCACGCTTGAGGTAACAGAGATTGTTTTACCTGCTGGGGAGTGGCACGCCATTCCCCCATTCGCTGGAGAGGATAACCCAGTGATTACGGCTGTCTGGCAGGGACCTGCACACGGATTGTGTGTGTTCCAGAGATGATAAAAAAGGAGTTAGTCATGGTTAGTTTAGAGAAGAACGATCACTTAATGTTGGCGCGCCAGCTGCCATTGAAATCTGTTGCCCTGATACTGGCGGGAGGACGTGGTACCCGCCTGAAGGATTTAACCAATAAGCGAGCAAAACCGGCCGTACACTTCGGCGGTAAGTTCCGCATTATCGACTTTGCGCTGTCTAACTGCATCAACTCCGGGATCCGTCGTATGGGCGTGATCACCCAGTACCAGTCCCACACTCTGGTGCAGCACATTCAGCGCGGCTGGTCATTCTTTAATGAAGAAATGAACGAGTTTGTCGATCTGCTGCCAGCGCAGCAGAGAATGAAAGGGGAAAACTGGTATCGCGGCACCGCAGATGCGGTCACCCAAAACCTCGATATTATCCGCCGTTATAAAGCGGAATACGTGGTGATCCTGGCGGGCGACCATATCTACAAGCAAGATTACTCGCGTATGCTTATCGATCACGTCGAAAAAGGCGCACGTTGCACCGTTGCTTGTATGCCAGTACCGATTGAAGAAGCCTCCGCATTTGGCGTTATGGCGGTTGATGAGAACGATAAAATTATCGAATTCGTTGAAAAACCTGCTAACCCACCGTCAATGCCGAACGATCCGAGCAAATCTCTGGCGAGTATGGGTATCTACGTCTTTGACGCCGACTATCTGTATGAACTGCTGGAAGAAGACGATCGTGATGAGAACTCCAGCCACGACTTTGGCAAAGATTTGATTCCCAAGATCACCGAAGCCGGTCTGGCCTATGCGCACCCGTTCCCGCTCTCTTGCGTACAATCCGACCCGGATGCCGAGCCGTACTGGCGCGATGTGGGTACGCTGGAAGCTTACTGGAAAGCGAACCTCGATCTGGCCTCTGTGGTGCCGGAACTGGATATGTACGATCGCAATTGGCCAATTCGCACCTACAATGAATCATTACCGCCAGCGAAATTCGTGCAGGATCGCTCCGGTAGCCACGGGATGACCCTTAACTCACTGGTATCCGGCGGCTGTGTGATCTCCGGTTCGGTGGTGGTGCAGTCCGTTCTGTTCTCGCGCGTTCGCGTGAATTCATTCTGCAACATTGATTCCGCCGTATTGTTACCGGAAGTATGGGTAGGTCGCTCGTGCCGTCTGCGCCGCTGCGTCATCGATCGTGCTTGTGTTATTCCGGAAGGCATGGTGATTGGTGAAAACGCAGAGGAAGATGCACGTCGTTTCTATCGTTCAGAAGAAGGCATCGTGCTGGTAACGCGCGAAATGCTACGGAAGTTAGGGCATAAACAGGAGCGATAATGCAGGTTTTACATGTATGTTCAGAGATGTTCCCGCTGCTTAAAACCGGCGGTCTGGCTGATGTTATTGGGGCATTACCCGCAGCACAAATCGCAGACGGCGTTGACGCTCGCGTACTGTTGCCTGCATTTCCCGATATTCGCCGTGGCGTGACCGATGCGCAAGTAGTATCCCGTCGTGATACCTTCGCCGGACATATCACGCTGTTGTTCGGTCATTACAACGGGGTTGGCATATACCTGATTGACGCGCCGCATCTCTATGATCGTCCGGGAAGCCCGTATCACGATACCAACTTATTTGCCTATACCGACAACGTATTGCGTTTTGCGCTGCTGGGGTGGGTTGGGGCAGAAATGGCCAGCGGGCTTGACCCATTCTGGCGTCCTGATGTGGTGCATGCGCACGACTGGCATGCAGGCCTTGCGCCTGCGTATCTGGCGGCGCGCGGGCGTCCGGCGAAGTCGGTGTTTACTGTGCACAACTTGGCCTATCAAGGCATGTTTTATGCACATCACATGAATGACATCCAATTGCCATGGTCATTCTTTAATATTCATGGGCTGGAATTCAACGGACAAATCTCTTTCCTGAAGGCCGGTCTGTACTATGCCGATCACATTACGGCGGTCAGTCCAACCTACGCTCGCGAGATCACCGAACCGCAGTTTGCCTACGGTATGGAAGGTCTGTTGCAACAGCGTCACCGTGAAGGGCGTCTTTCCGGCGTACTGAACGGCGTGGACGAGAAAATCTGGAGTCCTGAGACGGACTTACTGTTGGCCTCGCGTTACACCCGCGATACGTTGGAAGATAAAGCGGAAAATAAGCGCCAGTTACAAATCGCAATGGGGCTTAAGGTTGACGATAAAGTGCCGCTTTTTGCAGTGGTGAGCCGTCTGACCAGCCAGAAAGGTCTCGACCTGGTGCTGGAAGCCTTACCGGGCCTTCTGGAGCAGGGCGGGCAGCTGGCGCTACTCGGCGCGGGCGATCCGGTGCTGCAGGAAGGTTTCCTTGCGGCGGCAGCGGAATACCCCGGTCAGGTGGGCGTTCAGATTGGCTATCACGAAGCATTTTCGCATCGCATTATGGGCGGCGCGGACGTCATTCTGGTGCCCAGCCGTTTTGAACCGTGCGGCTTAACGCAACTTTATGGATTGAAGTACGGTACGCTGCCGTTAGTGCGGCGCACCGGTGGGCTTGCTGATACGGTTTCTGACTGTTCTCTTGAGAACCTTGCAGATGGCGTCGCCAGTGGGTTTGTCTTTGAAGATAGTAATGCCTGGTCGCTGTTACGGGCTATTCGGCGTGCTTTTGTACTGTGGTCCCGTCCTTCACTGTGGCGGTTTGTGCAACGTCAGGCTATGGCAATGGATTTTAGCTGGCAGGTCGCGGCGAAGTCGTACCGTGAGCTTTACTATCGCTTGAAATAGTTTTCAGGAAACGCCTATATGAATGCTCCGTTTACATATTCATCGCCCACGCTTAGCGTAGAAGCTCTTAAGCACTCTATCGCTTACAAGCTGATGTTTACGATTGGAAAGGACCCGGTCGTCGCCAATAAACATGAATGGCTGAACGCAACGTTATTTGCTGTGCGCGATCGTCTCGTGGAGCGCTGGTTACGTTCAAACCGTGCCCAGTTGTCGCAAGAAACTCGTCAGGTTTACTACCTGTCGATGGAGTTTTTGATTGGCCGTACGCTCTCCAACGCCATGTTGTCGCTAGGAATTTACGAAGATGTACAGGGCGCACTGGAAGCGATGGGGTTAAATCTCGAAGAGCTGATTGATGAAGAAAATGATCCGGGCCTCGGTAACGGTGGCCTGGGACGTCTGGCGGCTTGCTTCCTTGATTCTCTGGCGACGTTAGGGTTGCCGGGGCGCGGTTACGGCATCCGCTATGACTACGGTATGTTCAAGCAGAACATCGTTAACGGTAGCCAGAAAGAGTCGCCAGACTACTGGCTGGAATACGGTAACCCGTGGGAATTCAAACGCCACAACACGCGCTATAAAGTCCGTTTTGGTGGTCGCATTCAGCAGGAAGGTAAAAAAACGCGCTGGATTGAAACCGAAGAGATTCTGGGAGTCGCTTACGATCAGATAACCCCTGGTTACGATACCGACGCGACCAACACGTTGCGTTTGTGGAGTGCGCAAGCCAGTAGCGAAATTAACCTCGGTAAATTCAACCAGGGTGACTACTTCGCGGCAGTGGAAGATAAAAACCACTCCGAGAACGTATCTCGCGTACTGTATCCGGATGACTCCACCTACTCCGGGCGTGAGCTGCGCCTGCGTCAGGAATACTTCCTGGTTTCCTCGACCATTCAGGACATTTTAAGCCGCCATTATCAGTTGCATAAAACCTACGATAACCTGGCGGATAAAATCGCGATTCATCTCAATGATACCCATCCGGTACTGTCGATTCCTGAGATGATGCGTCTGCTGATCGATGAGCACCAATTTAGCTGGGACGACGCGTTTGAGGTGTGTTGTCAGGTCTTCTCCTACACTAACCACACGCTGATGAGCGAGGCGCTGGAAACCTGGCCGGTTGATATGCTGGGTAAAATTCTGCCGCGTCACCTGCAGATCATCTTTGAAATCAACGACTATTTCCTGAAAACCTTGCAGGAACAGTATCCGAACGATACCGATCTGCTGGGACGGGCGTCGATCATTGATGAATCCAACGGTCGTCGTGTGCGTATGGCCTGGCTGGCGGTTGTTGTGAGCCACAAAGTTAACGGTGTATCGGAACTGCACTCTAATCTGATGGTGCAATCGTTGTTTGCCGACTTTGCGAAAATCTTCCCGGGTCGTTTCACCAACGTCACCAACGGTGTGACGCCGCGTCGCTGGCTAGCGGTAGCGAACCCATCGCTTTCAGCCGTGCTGGACGAACACCTGGGCCGTAACTGGCGCACCGACCTTAGCCTGCTTAATGAGCTGCAACAACACTGTGATTTCCCAATGGTTAATCACGCTGTGCATCAGGCGAAGCTGGAGAACAAAAAGCGTCTGGCAGAGTATATCGCCCAGCAGCTGAATGTGGTGGTGAATCCAAAGGCGTTGTTCGATGTACAAATCAAACGTATTCACGAATACAAACGTCAATTGATGAATGTGTTGCATGTGATTACCCGCTATAACCGCATCAAGGCCGACCCGGATGCGAAGTGGGTACCGCGCGTGAATATTTTTGGCGGTAAGGCGGCTTCGGCCTATTACATGGCGAAGCACATTATTCATTTGATCAATGACGTAGCGAAAGTGATCAACAACGATCCGCAGATTGGCGACAAGCTGAAAGTCGTGTTCATCCCGAACTACAGCGTTAGCCTGGCGCAGTTGATCATTCCGGCGGCCGATCTGTCTGAACAGATTTCGCTGGCGGGGACGGAAGCTTCCGGCACCAGTAACATGAAGTTTGCGCTTAACGGTGCGCTGACTATCGGTACGTTGGACGGTGCGAATGTCGAGATGCTGGATCATGTCGGTGCTGACAATATCTTTATTTTTGGTAACACAGCGGAAGAAGTGGAAGAACTGCGTCGTCAGGGCTACAAACCGCGTGAATACTACGAGAAAGATGAGGAGCTGCATCAGGTGCTGACGCAAATCGGCAGCGGTGTATTCAGTCCGGAAGATCCGGGTCGCTATCGCGATCTGGTTGATTCGCTGATCAACTTCGGCGATCACTACCAGGTACTGGCGGATTATCGCAGCTATGTCGATTGTCAGGATAAAGTCGATGAACTCTACGAGCTTCAGGAAGAGTGGACCGCAAAAGCGATGCTGAACATTGCCAATATGGGCTACTTCTCTTCTGACCGTACTATCAAAGAGTACGCCGATCATATCTGGCATATTGATCCGGTGAGATTGTAATTTCACTAATAAATAGAACGGGGCCAAAGGGTCCCGTTTTTTTCGCCATCATTTCGGAAAAGTGTCCAGAAGGGGCAAGGGGACTCGGGGAGTATAATTTCGCCATTCAGAAAGAATGGAAAGAATAATGCAAAACAGAAAATGGATTTTGACCTCGCTGGTAATGACTTTTTTCGGCATCCCCATTCTGGCGCAGTTTTTGGCGGCGGTTATTGCCATGCTGGGTGTCGGACTTGCCGGTATTATTGAAGTTTGTAATATCTTTATCACGCCAACAATTTACCTTCTGCTCAACGTCTTTATGCTGACGCTGGGGGCGATAATAATATTTTTCTCTGGTCGCGTGTGGGCCGGTGATAGCGCGCCAGAAAACAGAGAAATAGCCGTCTGGCGGCAATGCTTTTTTCTCTTACCCGCGCTATTAACCCTGGTTGGCTGGATAATCACGCTACATCTGGCAGATTATCAATTTCGCCAGATGGGAGCTGGTTGGTTGGCAAACCTTATGCTTCCCTGGTTGGGCGTTTTTTTAGTCTCATTAGTGGGTGGTGAGTACTGGTGGATGGTCATTATTCCCGTTGGGGCGCATATCAGTTTTTCGCTGGGATACGCCTGGCCGACCAGATATCCTTTATCCGGCACGTCCGGACTACGTTGCCGTAACTTACTCCTGTTTCTACTTCTCTTACTTGGTATTGTCGCCGGGTATCATGCCCATTTATATAAGCAGCAAAATCCTGGTGTCGGTGTACGCGAAAATATTGATATCTGGGCCTGGCGACCCGATAAACTCAATAATCGACTGACGCCGCTGCGTGGCAAACCGCAAATTCAGTTTAGGCAAAACTGGCCGCGAATCGATGGCGCCACGGCTGCGTACCCAATTTATGCTTCTGCATTTTATGCATTAAGTGTAATACCAGAGGATTTTCACGTTTGGGATTATCTGGAAAACTCTCGTACGCCAGAAGCATATAACAAAATCGTTAAGGGCGATGCTGATATTATTTTCGTGGCGCAACCTTCCGGTGGGCAAAAAAAACGTGCAAAGGAATCTGGTGTCACTTTGCTGTACACCCCCTTTGCCCGTGAAGCATTCGTTTTCATCGTCAATGCGGATAATCCGGTTAATTCCCTGACTGAACAACAGGTGCGTGACATTTTCAGTGGTGCAATTACCAATTGGCGTGCTGTTGGCGGTAACGATCAGGAGATCCAGACCTGGCAGCGCCCGGAAGACTCTGGCAGCCAGACAGTGATGCAATCACAGGTCATGAAAAATGTCCGCATGATCTCGCCGCAGGAAACGAAAGTGGCAAGCGTGATGGAGGGAATGATTAAAGTCGTTGCCGAATACCGTAATACAAACAACGCAATAGGCTATACCTTCCGCTATTACGCGACGCAAATGAATGCTGATAAAAATATAAAATTGCTAGCGATTAACGGTATTACACCGACGGCGGAAAACATTCGCAACGGCAAATATGCGTACATCGTCGATGCATTTATGGTGACGAGAGAAAATACAACGTCAGAAACACAAAAACTGGTCGAATGGTTTTTAACGCCGCAGGGGCAGAGTCTGGTAGAAGATGTGGGATATGTGCCGCTGTATCCAACAATGGAATAACGCTCGAGAGAAAGGAATCAGCGAGATGAATAAATTCACCGGTGTTTTACTATTAGGCACGGCGTTACTGGCGGGATGTGTCGACCGGGAAGGGTACTATAACAGCGTTAGGGAAGAAGAGAGCCATGGACTGACGTCTCTGCGGGGGCAACCTGCATTACGTTACAGCGATGATTGGTCAAGATGGCCGAGAGTGTACGGCGCTACAGCCTTATACCCGCTGTATGCCTCCGCGTATTATAAATTAGTACCCGAGCCAAAAGATAAGGATCGAACCTCGCTGGCCTGGCAGGCGTATGGTTTGCAGCAAACCCGAACAGCTGAAGCCTACGATAGTCTGATTAAAGGTTCCGCGACGGTTATTTTTGTTGCACAACCGTCGGAAGGACAGAAAAAACGTGCAGAAGAAGCGGGTGTTAAACTGAAATATACCGCTTTCGCCCGCGAAGCCTTTGTCTTTATCGTTGATATTAATAACCCGGTAAATTCTCTCTCTGAGCACCAGGTTAAAGATATTTTTAGCGGCAAAACTAGCCGCTGGAATAAAGTAGGTGGTAGTGACGAACATATAAAAGTCTGGCAGCGCCCTGAAGATTCTGGAAGCCAAACGATTATGAAGGGGTTGGTTATGCAAGACACCCCAATGCTGCCAGCTAAAAAATCCACTGTGATTGATCTTATGGGCGGTTTAATTACTGAAGTTGCCGACTATCAAAACACGCCATCTTCCATTGGGTACACCTTCCACTATTACGTCACTCGTATGAATGACAATATGCTCAAAATGCGCAAGCAGATTAAACTTTTGGCTATAAATGGCGTTGCGCCTACCGAGGAAAATATCCGCAACGGCACTTATCCATACATTGTGGATGCCTATATGGTGACGCGTGAAAATCCCACGCCGGAAACGCAGAAATTTGTTGACTGGTTTATAAGTCAGCAGGGGCAACAGTTGGTAGAGGATGTGGGGTATGTGCCGCTGTATGAAGCATCCCCCGAATCATCAGGACAATAATGATGAATATAATCAGACTTTATATTTATCCGTTATTTCTCGGCTTTGTTATTGTGCCGTTGTTGGTGTGGCCGATGGTGGTTGCGCTGGCTGCTTGTATTATCACGCTGAGTTTTCTGGGGGAAATGCTGTTCTCAATCCCGCTCATGATCAGGCGTATTTCACTTCTGCAATTACAACTTTGGTTATCGGCTGAATATGCGCTTTTCTTCTGTGTAATGTGTTGCGTTGGTTGGCAATTTACTCGTAGAACTCAATCTGAATTGAAAAGCAGGCTCCATTGTTGGTTGGTATTCGCACCGGTCTATTTATGGTTGATCCTCTGGAATATCATTTTTTACATCGCGCCAGCGAAAATTGCGTTGCTGGAAAGTATCCGCAATTTCTTTCTGCTTGTTGTCTGGCTACCCCTGAATTTTTCGCCATTTTGGCCTCAGCCGTGGACGGATTTTATCGGTCCAATAAGCGCACAGCTTGGTTTTGCGTTGGGATATTATTGCCAGTGGTGCAGCAAAAATAGATGCCAGATACGGAAGTTGAGTGAGTGGGGAACGTGCTTAAGTTTTGTTACGTTGGGTATGATGGCGTGGGCTTTGCGGTAATTCCCTGAATCAAAAAGTAGGTCAGATTGTTGACAACGTGGCGCTTTGTTCATGCCTGATGCGGCGCGAACGCCTTATCAGGCCTACAAAATCATGCAAATTCAATATATTGTATAAACAACGTAGGCCAGATAAGCGTAGCGCATCTGGCAGTTTTTTGGTTTGTCATCAGTCTCAGGTCAGATTGAAATCTGACCTGGCCACCTTACATTAAATCACGACGCCAGCGACAGCTTCTGCTGCGTATACTCCACCAGCCACTGACTCACACGAGATTGTTGATCCGCATTTAGCCACATGCCTTGTTTTGTGCGACGCCACAGGGCGTCGTCGGCGCGGCGGACCCATTCGTGATCCACCAGGTATTTCAGCTCCGCTTCGTAGAACTCATGACCGAAATCTTCCCCGAGATCGCTTACCGTTCCCGCATTGCCGAGCAGCAGCTCGCTGTTGCTGCCGTAAGTGCGAGCGTAATGACGCGCCAGCGATTCAGTCAGGAACGGATAGCGGCGGCGCAGGCGAGCGGCATAATCGTCGCGGTCGCCTTCAATGGCGCCACCCGGTAGCACACTCTCTTTCGTCCATGCCGGGCCAATACCCTGATAATACGGCGTTAGTTTTTCCAGCGCATGTTCCGCCAGTTTTCGGTAGGTGGTCAGCTTACCGCCGAATACCGACAGCAGCGGTGCTTTGCCATTTTCATCATGAATATCAAGGGTGTAATCACGGGTAATAGCCTGCGGCGAGTCGGACTCATCATCACACAGCGGACGCACACCGGAGTAGGTCCAGACGATATCGTCACGGCTTAACTGCTTTTTAAAGTGCGTGTTATACACATTCAGCAGGTAATTGATTTCACTCTCTTCAATCTTCACCGCTTTCGGATCGCCTTTGTACTCGACATCGGTAGTGCCGATGATGGAAAACTCGTCCATCCACGGGATCACGAACACAATACGTTTATCTTCGTTTTGCAGAATGTAGGCTTGCTTCTGGGTATGCACGCGCGGCACCACAATATGGCTGCCTTTGATCAGGCGAATGCCATAAGGCGAAGGCAGATGCATCCCGTCGTCGAAGAACTGTTTCACCCACGGGCCGGTGGCGTTAACCAAGCCGCGCGCTTGCCAGCTATATTTTTTGCCGGTATCGATATCTTCCGCTTCCACAATCCACAGGCCGTTTTCGCGGCGAGCAGAGGTGGCGCGAGTCCGAGTAAGCACTTCGCCGCCTTTACGCACCACCATCTGGGCGTTGGCGAGTACCAGACGGGCGTCGTCTACCCAACAGTCAGAATATTCGAATCCGCGCTTAATTTCCGGTTTTAACACTGAATTTGCGCCAAAACGCAAACCAGTTGATCCCGGCAAGCTGGTGCGTTTACCCAGATGATCGTACATAAACAGACCAATGCGAATCATCCACGCCGGGCGCAGATGCGGACGATGTGGCAGGCGAAAACGCATCGGGAAGGCGATATGCGGGGCCATTTTCAGCAGCACTTCACGTTCAGCCAGCGCCTCGCTGACCAGGCGGAATTCATAGTGCTCAAGGTAGCGCAGGCCACCGTGAATGAGTTTTGAACTGGCGGAAGAGGTCGCGCAAGCGAGATCCTGCGCCTCCAGCATCAGCACGGATAAACCGCGTCCAGCGGCGTCTGCCGCGATACCAGCACCATTGATGCCGCCCCCTATCACAATCAGATCTTTGGTTTCCATGCTGCCCTCATTCACTTTCGTTAAAGCTCATAAATGTTCGTTATCGAACATATTAGCAAAGAATCGCGCTTTAGGTAACATTGAAAAAACATTTTAGAGTGATATGTATAACATTATGGCGTTTATCTGCCGCTTCGACGTAAACTGTGCGGTAAATTTGCCCACTTGTTTGTAAAGAAAGAGAGACGCATGGATCAGTTCGAATGTATTAACGTTGCCGACGCGCACCAGAAGTTGCAGGAAAAAGAGGCGGTGCTGGTCGATATTCGCGATCCACAGAGTTTCGCAATGGGACATGCGGTGCAGGCTTTCCATTTAACCAACGACACGCTGGGCGCTTTTATGCGTGATAACGACTTTGACACTCCGGTGATGGTGATGTGTTATCACGGCAATAGCAGCAAAGGCGCGGCGCAGTATCTGCTGCAACAGGGCTACGATGTGGTCTATAGCATTGACGGCGGCTTTGAAGCCTGGCAACGTCAGTTTCCCGCAGAGGTGGCGTACGGCGCGTAACGCTTTATACTGTCCCCTTTTGTGTGGAATAAGCGACAGCAACGATGTTGATGATTACCTCTTTTGCTAACCCCCGCGTGGCGCAGGCGTTTGTTGATTACATGGCGACGCAGGGTGTTATCCTCACGATTCAACAACATAACCAAAGCGATGTCTGGCTGGCGGATGAGTCCCAGGCCGAGCGCGTACGGGCGGAGCTGGCGCGTTTTCTCGAAAACCCGGCAGATCCGCGTTATCTGGCGGCGAGCTGGCAGGCAGGCCATACCGGCAGTGGCCTGCATTATCGCCGTTATCCTTTCTTTGCCGCCTTGCGTGAACGCGCAGGTCCGGTAACCTGGGTGATGATGATCGCTTGCGTGGTGGTGTTTATTGCCATGCAAATTCTCGGCGATCAGGAAGTGATGTTATGGCTGGCCTGGCCATTCGATCCAACACTGAAATTTGAGTTCTGGCGTTACTTCACCCACGCGTTAATGCACTTCTCGCTGATGCATATCCTCTTTAACCTGCTCTGGTGGTGGTATCTCGGCGGTGCGGTGGAAAAACGCCTCGGTAGCGGTAAGCTAATTGTCATTACGCTTATCAGCGCCCTGTTAAGCGGCTATGTGCAGCAAAAATTCAGCGGGCCGTGGTTTGGCGGGCTTTCTGGCGTGGTGTATGCGCTGATGGGCTACGTCTGGCTACGTGGCGAACGCGATCCGCAAAGTGGCATTTACCTGCAACGTGGGTTAATTATCTTTGCGCTGATCTGGATTGTCGCCGGATGGTTTGATTTGTTTGGGATGTCGATGGCGAACGGAGCACACATCGCCGGGTTAGCCGTGGGTTTAGCGATGGCTTTTGTTGATTCGCTCAATGCGCGAAAACGAAAATAATTCCAGGGATTTATAAATGAAACAAACACAACGTCACAACGGTATTATCGAACTGGTTAAACAGCAGGGTTATGTCAGTACCGAAGAGCTGGTAGAGCATTTCTCCGTCAGCCCGCAGACTATTCGCCGCGACCTCAATGAGCTGGCGGAGCAAAACCTGATCCTGCGCCATCATGGCGGTGCGGCGCTGCCTTCCAGTTCGGTTAACACGCCGTGGCACGATCGCAAGGCCACCCAGACCGAAGAAAAAGAGCGCATCGCCCGCAAAGTGGCGGAGCAAATCCCCAATGGCTCGACGCTGTTTATCGATATCGGCACCACGCCGGAAGCGGTAGCGCACGCACTGCTCAATCACAGCAATTTGCGCATTGTCACCAACAATCTCAACGTTGCTAACACGTTGATGGTAAAAGAAGATTTTCGCATCATTCTCGCCGGTGGCGAATTACGCAGCCGCGATGGCGGGATCATTGGCGAAGCGACGCTCGATTTTATCTCCCAGTTCCGCCTTGATTTCGGCATTCTGGGGATAAGCGGCATCGATAGCGACGGCTCGCTGCTGGAGTTCGATTACCACGAAGTTCGCACCAAACGCGCCATTATTGAGAACTCGCGCCACGTTATGCTGGTTGTCGATCACTCGAAATTTGGCCGTAACGCGATGGTCAATATGGGCAGCATCAGCATGGTAGATGCCGTCTACACCGACGCCCAGCCGCCAGTAAGCGTGATGCAGGTGCTGACGGACCACCATATTCAACTGGAGCTGTGCTGATCCTGCAATGCTTCCCAGGTCAGACCAAAACGCGCCAGGTATTTGCGTAGCCGATCCGCGTCATTGACGCTGGCTTTGCCCTGGCGCGAAACATCAAAAAGCTGTCGTCCGGCAGCAGAAAGCGACTTTGCCTGGCGGCAGATAGCGATAACGTGTTCCAGTTGCATACGGTCGAAGAGATCGATGTTTTCTGCCTCTGCGCCCAGCAGTTGCGTAAGCGCGGAGGGACGGCTCTCCTGCCAGTTATAGCGCAGACGGTTTATCTCATCTTCAACCACGTCCAGAGTGATGCGTCCGCTAGTGGCAAAGGTTGCCATCCGCGTGACGCTGGCAGAAAGCTCGCGAAAGTTACCGCGCCATGTCGCCTGAGGAGATGTTGCAAAGGCCAGCCAGGCACGCCGCGCTTCGGTGTTAAAACGCACGCTGTCGCCGGTGAGTGAGGCGTGGCGCTCCACTTCATAATCCAGGTTAGGTTCAATATCTTCCTGGCGCTGGCGTAGCCCCGGCAGGGTGAAGGTCCAGAGATTGATCCGCGCGTACAGATCTTCGCGGAATTTGCCTTCGGCAACCAGCTGGCGCAAATCGCGCACCGTTCCGGCGATAAGCTGAAAATCACTGCTCACCTGGCGATCGCTGCCAAACGGGTAAAAGGTTTTCTCTTCAATGGCTTTTAGCAGCATTGCTTGTTCGTCTGCGCCCAGTTCGCCAATCTCATCAAGAAACAACATTCCGCCGTTGGCGCTGCGTAATAAACCTTCACGAGATTCCCGCGCCCCGGTAAACGCGCCTTTTACATGACCAAACAGCGTCGACATGGCGGTATCGCCGCGCAGGGTGGCGCAGTTCACTTCCACAAACGCGCCGCTAAACTGATGCCGCGCCTGTTTTAACTCGAAGATGCGTCGCGCCAGAAATGACTTGCCCGCGCCGGTTGGACCGTTAAGCAGAATCGGCGCGCGGGATTTGATCGCCACTTTTTCGATCTGCTCAATCATGCGGTTGAAGTGGGGGTTACGCGTGGCAATGCCGGACTTAAGAAAATCAAGCGTTTGCTGGCGTTCCTCGGCAAAGCGGCTGGCGATGGCGTTATAACGGCTTAAATCGAGATCGATAATCGTCACTTCACCTGCGCCGCGCGGCTGTTCTTTTTTGCGCGGAGGTGAAGATTGTATCAGCCGGGCGGGCAGGTAACGCGCTTCCGCCAGCAGAAACCAGCAAATCTGCGCGACGTGGGTGCCGGTGGTAATGTGAATTAAATAGTCTTCTTTTTCTGGCTGAAACTCGTAACCACGGGCGAAATCATGCAGGCAAGCGTAAACCTCTTCGAAATCCCACGGGTTATGCAGTTCAATCTCAACGCTCACCACTTCTGTTTCTGGCGAAACGCTGGCGATATCGCGTTTAAGCGTTTCAAATAGCGAGCGCGAGCGGGCGTCATGCAATAATTCCAGTCGATCGATGACCAACGATTCTTGCTGGCATAAACAGAGTGTCGGAAGCCATTTCGACCAGCGCTGACTGCCGCGCCCGGCATAATCCAGCACGGTACCGACAAAGCCAAAAGCCACTGTTTTACGCATCTTAGATATCCTTATAAAAGACGATATTTCATTATCGGTGAATTGGTTTTGTGGAAAATCTCCGTTTACGGACGTAAAGATTTAACCTATTTAAAAACAATGAATTAAAAAATTAATCTGCTTATTTAATTTTCTGGCACGACGGTTGCAATTATCACGACAGCAAACAACGAAAAGAGAAAAACAAAATGAATTACGAATTACTGACCACTGAAAATGCCCCGGTAAAAATGTGGACCAAAGGCGTGCCGGTAGAAGCCGATGCGCGTCAGCAACTTATTAATACGGCGAAGATGCCGTTTATTTTCAAACACATTGCGGTAATGCCTGATGTACACCTGGGTAAAGGTTCCACCATTGGTAGCGTGATCCCGACCAAAGGGGCGATTATTCCGGCGGCGGTGGGCGTGGATATTGGCTGTGGAATGAACGCGCTGCGTACCGCGTTAACGGCGGCAGACCTGCCTGAAAACCTGGCAGAGCTGCGTCAGGCGATTGAAACGGCCGTGCCGCACGGGCGTACCACTGGCCGTTGTAAACGTGATAAAGGCGCATGGGAAAACCCGCCTGTTAACGTCGATGCGAAATGGGCTGAGCTTGAAGCCGGTTATCAGTGGTTAACGCAAAAATATCCCCGTTTCCTGAATACCAATAACTATAAACACCTGGGAACGCTGGGAACCGGTAACCACTTTATTGAAATCTGCCTTGATGAGTCGGAGCAGGTGTGGATTATGCTGCACTCCGGTTCACGCGGAATTGGTAACGCCATCGGGACTTACTTTATCGATCTGGCACAAAAAGAGATGCAGGAAACGCTTGAGACGTTGCCGTCGCGTGATCTGGCGTACTTTATGGAAGGTACGGAATACTTTGATGATTACCTGAAAGCCGTGGCCTGGGCGCAGCTTTTTGCCAGCCTTAACCGCGATGCGATGATGGAAAACGTGGTAACGGCATTGCAGAGCATTACGCAGAAAACGGTCAGACAGCCACAAACGCTGGCGATGGAAGAGATCAACTGTCACCACAACTATGTGCAAAAAGAACAGCACTTTGGTGAAGAGATCTACGTGACGCGTAAAGGCGCGGTGTCTGCGCGTGCTGGTCAATATGGAATTATTCCCGGTTCGATGGGAGCGAAAAGCTTTATCGTCCGTGGGTTGGGAAATGAAGAGTCGTTCTGTTCGTGCAGCCACGGTGCCGGGCGGGTAATGAGCCGTACTAAAGCGAAAAAACTGTTCAGCGTGGAAGATCAAATTCGTGCCACCGCGCATGTGGAATGCCGTAAAGATGCCGAAGTGATCGACGAAATCCCGATGGCGTATAAAGATATTGATGCGGTGATGGCGGCACAAAGCGATCTGGTGGAAGTTATCTACACCCTGCGTCAGGTGGTGTGCGTAAAAGGATAAATGATGAAAAGGATGATTGCGCTGGATGGCGCACAGGGCGAAGGCGGCGGACAGATCCTGCGCTCGGCGCTGAGCCTGTCGATGATAACCGGCCAGCCATTTACCATCACTGGCATTCGAGCCGGACGGGCGAAACCGGGGCTGCTGCGCCAGCATCTGACCGCGGTAAAAGCGGCTGCGGAAATTTGTAGGGCAACGGTGGAAGGTGCGGAGCTGGGATCGCAGCGTCTGCTCTTCCGGCCTGGCACCGTGCGGGGCGGCGATTACCGCTTTGCTATCGGTAGCGCCGGAAGTTGTACGCTGGTGCTGCAAACTGTGCTGCCCGCGCTGTGGTTTGCCGATGGACCTTCGCGTGTTGAAGTGAGCGGCGGTACCGATAACCCGTCGGCGCCACCTGCGGATTTTATCCGCCGGGTGCTGGAGCCGCTGCTGGCGAAAATGGGAATTCATCAGCAAACCACGCTGTTACGCCACGGTTTTTACCCTGCCGGAGGCGGTGTGGTGGCAACGGAAGTCTCGCCCGTGGCATCGTTTAACACCTTGCAACTTGGCGAGCGCGGGAACATTGTGCAGATGCGTGGAGAAGTTCTATTAGCTGGTGTGCCGCGCCATGTTGCTGAGCGTGAAATCGCTACACTGGCGGGGAGTTTTTCCCTGCATGAACAGAATATTCATAACCTGCCGCGCGACCAGGGGCCGGGTAATACCGTCTCGCTTGAAGTCGAAAGTGAAAATATCACCGAACGCTTTTTTGTCGTCGGTGAAAAGCGCGTCAGTGCCGAGGTGGTTGCGGCACAGTTGGTGAAAGAGGTGAAACGCTACCTGGCAAGCACGGCGGCGGTGGGGGAATATCTTGCTGACCAACTGGTGCTACCGATGGCGCTGGCGGGCGCGGGGGAATTTACGGTCGCCCATCCCTCATGCCATCTGCTGACCAATATCGCGGTGGTGGAGCGTTTCTTGCCGGTGCGGTTTAGTTTGATAGAAACAGATGGCGTAACGCGGGTGAGCATTGAATGATGCAGAGATGTAAGCCGGATCTGGCGCGTTATCCGGCTAAACTTACACGCCGTACCCCATCATCTTCAGCAATTGCTGGGCGTGTTGTACCGCATCCTGGCGATGGGCCACGCCGAGTTTCTGATACAGATTGCGGATATGCGTTTTGATGGTGGTTGCCGCGACTTCCAGTTCTCCGGCAATTTGCTCATTGCTGTAACCAGAGTAGATCAGCCCCAGTACCTGCCATTCACGTTGCGTCAGCGGGCTGGTGCGGATCAGTTCAGGTACTTCAGGATGATTTAGCAGACGTTCAACGAAATTCTCATCGAAATGGGCGAATTTATGCCGATGATGTTGATTGATTTCTCGCAGAATACGCTGCGCGCGATGCTGTTCCAGTTCCGGCAGCGTATTAAGCTGAATCAGCTGACGCAGTTGTTGCGCCATCGCTTCGCCTTCGATGACAAAATGGCTGATAAATCCGGTGCGATTCGCCAGTTTTAATGCGTCCAGCAACACGCGCTGGGCGTCACTTTTACGTCCGGCCTGCCAGTACAGTTGATTAAGCAGCAACAGGTTACGGTTGAGATCGCTCATCAACCGCAGACTCCGGGCATTTTCATTGAGTTCTTCGAGAACAATTTCCGCAGGTTCAAACTCGCCCAGCAAGATTTGTGCACGGGCAATGTTGCGCCATTGACCTTGCAGGAAGTGGTTGTTCGCAAACTCCGGTTTAGCCGTATGACGCAACCAGTTGGCAGCGGCGGCTTTATCACCGGTCATTTGCCAGTAAATCACCCGGACTTTGTTGGCGTTAGAGATCCAGTCGCTGTGATATTTGCCATTCCCCAGCAGATTTTCCAGACGGTTCAGCTGGCTACGGGCGTTATCTAAATCACCACGGGCCAGCGAGCATTGAATCAACATTGCCAGGCACTGAAGCTGTTGCTGTGGCTGATAAGACGACAAGACTTCAATCCCGCTACGCGCCGACGCTTCGGCTTCATCCAGCCGCGCCCAGGCCCATAACAGTTGTGCTCGGATGCGCACCAGAAACTCATGCATTGGCAGCTGTTCCAGATGCTGCTCGTTGATCAGCTGGAATGCTTTTTCCTGCGTTTCCCACGCGGTTTGCAGGAACCCTTGGGCAAACAGAATTTCACTTTGCTGGATTAAACTCCACAAAGCGTAGTGCCAGACATCGTGCTGGCGTGCCATCTGTTCGGTTTGCTGCATTAGCGCCAGTGAGCGGGTCAATTCGCCTTTGCAGTGCAGCACTTCACCCAGCACCGAGGTTGCCACAATGCGGCTATAGAACCAGCCCGGCGGCAGCTCTTCCAGTGCCAGTTTTGCCAGCCGTTCCGCTTCATCCGGATTACCATCGTTAATCGCCACCTGGGCGCGCAGAGCGTTAAATTCTGCGTGCATGGTGTCTTCTCTGATGTACTTGATTTCATGTTCAGCACGGGCTAGCAGGGTGTTAACTTCGCCGTAGCGATGTTGGCTTTGCATCAGCCACGCCTGCAATAACACCAACTGCGGATTTTCCAGCAAGCTGTCCCACGGCAGGGCCTTAAGCGACTCTTCCAGCAGCGACAGTTCGCTATGGTTGAACAGACTCCAGGCGTGATTAAGCAGAATATCGCGCAGCATCAGCGCATCGCCTGCCGCCAGCGCATGATGAATCGCTTCGCTGGGAAATCCCTGGGCCATCCAGCTTTCTGCGGCGGCACGGTGGATTTCCGGCAGCTCCGCCGCCAGTTCCCACTGGCAGCGCTGGCGCAGGAAGTTACCAAACAGCGGGTGATAGCAGAACCACTCGCCGGTATCATCCATCCGCTGTAAAAACAGCCCCTGACGCTCAATCTCTTCGAGGCGCATTTGCCCGTTTTCTTCGCCGGTCACACGGGTGATGAGTGCATCGTTCATTGAGCGCAAAATGGCGCTTTTCAACAGAAAATGGCGCGTTGCGAGATCGACGTTATCCAAAACCTCATCGACCAGATAATCCGAAAGATGGCTGGCATTGATTCCCGCCAGGCGGCGTGCCGACTTATGGGCTGAGTGGGTATTCTGCCGGGCGGAGAGGGCGATTAGCTGTAGTGCCGTCGCCCAACCGGAAACGTCATCGCAAATCCGACTGCTTTCTGCGGCTTCAATCGGCGATGACAGACGGCAATCAAAAAACTGCTTCGCTTCCTGATGGGTAAATGCCAGTTGCTGACTGCCAATTTCCAGCAGTTGATCACGAACACGCAGATTGGCAATGCCCAGTTGCGGAAGGTTGCGTGACAACACCACCAGGGTGAGATTTTCTGGTTGATGGCGAATAAAGAAGCGCATTGACTCGTGGATCACTGGATTAGTGATCAGATGATAGTCATCGATGACCAGATAAAGTGGGCTATGCCATTCCGCCAGCTCAATGAAAAGCTGGGCGAAGAGTGACGTCAGGCTGGCATATTGCCGTTTTTGCGCCATCGTCTCACATATCGCACAGTGACCGTTGGTTGCCTGCTGCACGGCGGCAATGAGATAGCTGGCGAAACGCTCTTGCTGGTTATCACCTTCATCCAGCGAGTACCAGCCGATATCGTTTTTGCCTGCCGCCCACTGGGAAATGAGGGTGGTCTTTCCGTAGCCCGCAGGACTCGTGATCAGCGCCAGCCGGAAGTTGTTCGCGCCGGAAAGTTTAGCCAGCAGGCGCTCACGAACCACGGTATGGTCGAGTCGAACCGGACGACTGAGTTTTGACGGAATCAGCATAGTTAATCACTTCACTGTGGAAAATGAGGAAATATTATTTTTTTTGCGCTTCGTAATTAATGGTTATAAGGTCGGCCAGAAACCTTTCTAATGCAAGCGATGACGTTTTTTTATGTGTCTGAATTTGCACTGTGTCACAATTCCAAATCTTTATTAACAACTCACCTAAAACGACGCTGATCCAGCGTGAATACTGGTTTCCCTTATGTTCATCAGATTCATTTAAGCAAGGGTTTCTTCTTCATTCCTGATGAAAGTGCCATCTAAAAAGATGATCTTAATAAATCTATTAAGAATGAGATGGAGCACACTGGATATTTTACTTATGAAACTGTTTCACTCCTTTACTTAATTTATAGAGTTACCTTCCGCTTTTTGAAAATACGCAACGGCCATTTTTTGCACTTAGATACAGATTTTCTGCGCTGTATTGCATTGATTTGCTGCTAATCCTGTGGTTTGCACTAGCTTTAAGTGGTTGAGATCACATTTCCTTGCTCATCCCCGCAACTCCTCCCTGCCTAATCCCCCGCAGGATGAGGAAGGTCAACATCGAGCCTGGCAAACTAGCGATAACGTTGTGTTGAAAATCTAAGAAAAGTGGAACTCCTATGTCACAACCTATTTTTAACGATAAGCAATTTCAGGAAGCGCTTTCACGTCAGTGGCAGCGTTATGGCTTAAATTCTGCGGCTGAAATGACTCCTCGCCAGTGGTGGCTGGCAGTGAGTGAAGCACTGGCCGAAATGCTGCGTGCTCAGCCATTCGCCAAACCGGTGGCGAATCAGCGACATGTTAACTACATCTCAATGGAGTTTTTGATTGGTCGTCTGACGGGCAACAACCTGTTGAATCTCGGCTGGTATCAGGATGTACAGGATTCGTTGAAGGCTTATGACATCAATCTGACTGACCTGCTGGAAGAAGAGATCGACCCGGCGCTGGGTAACGGTGGTCTGGGACGTCTGGCGGCGTGCTTCCTCGACTCAATGGCAACTGTCGGTCAGTCTGCGACGGGTTACGGTCTGAACTATCAATATGGTTTGTTCCGCCAGTCTTTTGTCGATGGCAAACAGGTTGAAGCGCCGGATGACTGGCATCGCAGTAACTACCCGTGGTTCCGCCACAACGAAGCACTGGATGTGCAGGTAGGGATTGGCGGTAAAGTGACGAAAGACGGACGCTGGGAGCCGGAGTTTACCATTACCGGTCAAGCGTGGGATCTCCCCGTTGTCGGCTATCGTAATGGCGTGGCGCAGCCGCTGCGTCTGTGGCAGGCGACGCACGCGCATCCGTTTGATCTGACTAAATTTAACGACGGTGATTTCCTGCGTGCCGAACAGCAGGGCATCAATGCGGAAAAACTGACCAAAGTTCTCTATCCAAACGACAACCATACTGCCGGTAAAAAGCTGCGCTTGATGCAGCAGTACTTCCAGTGTGCCTGTTCGGTAGCGGATATTTTGCGTCGCCATCATCTGGCGGGGCGTAAACTGCACGAACTGGCGGATTACGAAGTTATTCAGCTGAACGATACCCACCCAACTATCGCGATTCCAGAACTGCTGCGCGTGCTGATCGATGAGCACCAGATGAGCTGGGATGACGCCTGGGCCATTACCAGCAAAACTTTCGCTTACACCAACCATACCCTGATGCCAGAAGCGCTGGAACGCTGGGATGTGAAACTGGTGAAAGGCTTACTGCCGCGCCACATGCAGATTATTAACGAAATTAATACTCGCTTTAAAACGCTGGTGGAGAAAACCTGGCCGGGCGATGAAAAAGTGTGGGCCAAACTGGCGGTGGTGCACGACAAACAAGTGCATATGGCGAACCTGTGTGTGGTTGGCGGTTTCGCGGTGAACGGTGTTGCGGCGCTGCACTCGGATCTGGTGGTGAAAGATCTGTTCCCGGAATATCACCAGCTATGGCCGAACAAATTCCATAACGTCACCAACGGTATTACCCCACGTCGCTGGATCAAACAGTGCAACCCGGCACTGGCGGCTCTGTTGGATAAATCACTGAAAAAAGAGTGGGCTAACGATCTCGATCAGCTGATCAATCTGGAAAAATTCGCTGATGATGCGAAATTCCGTCAGCAATATCGCGAGATCAAGCAGGCGAATAAAGTCCGTCTGGCGGAGTTTGTGAAAGTTCGTACCGGTATTGAGATCAATCCACAGGCGATTTTCGATATTCAGATCAAACGTCTGCATGAGTACAAACGCCAGCACCTGAATCTGCTGCATATTCTGGCGTTGTACAAAGAAATTCGTGAAAACCCGCAGGCTGATCGCGTACCGCGCGTCTTCCTCTTCGGCGCGAAAGCAGCACCGGGCTACTACCTGGCGAAGAATATTATCTTTGCGATCAACAAAGTGGCTGACGTGATCAACAACGATCCGCTGGTTGGCGATAAGTTGAAGGTGGTGTTCCTGCCGGATTATTGCGTTTCGGCGGCGGAAAAACTGATCCCGGCGGCGGATATCTCCGAACAAATTTCGACTGCAGGTAAAGAAGCTTCCGGTACCGGCAATATGAAACTGGCGCTCAATGGTGCGCTTACTGTCGGTACGCTGGATGGTGCGAACGTTGAAATCGCCGAGAAAGTCGGTGAAGAAAATATCTTTATTTTTGGTCATACCGTGGAACAAGTGAAGGCAATTCTGGCCAAAGGCTACGACCCGGTGAAATGGCGGAAGAAAGATAAGGTGCTGGACGCAGTATTGAAAGAGCTGGAAAGCGGTAAATACAGCGACGGCGATAAGCATGCCTTCGACCAGATGCTGCACAGTATCGGCAAACAAGGCGGCGATCCGTATCTGGTGATGGCGGATTTCGCAGCCTATGTTGAGGCACAAAAGCAGGTGGATGTGCTGTACCGCGACCAGGAGGCCTGGACTCGCGCGGCGATCCTCAATACCGCCCGCTGCGGTATGTTTAGCTCGGATCGCTCTATTCGCGATTATCAGGCTCGTATCTGGCAGGCAAAACGCTAAGGAAGCTCGATGGAAAGCAAACGTCTGGATAATGCCGCGCTGGCGGCGGGGATTAGCCCCAATTACATCAATGCCCACGGTAAACCGCAGTCGATTAGCGCCGAAACCAAACGGCGTTTGCTTGACGCGATGCATCAACGTACCGCCACGAAAGTGGCGGTAACGCCAGTCCCGAATGTCATGGTTTATACCAGCGGCAAAAAAATGCCGATGGTGGTGGAGGGCAGCGGCGAATATAGCTGGCTGCTGACCACCGAAGAAGGAACACAGTACAAAGGCCATGTAACGGGGGGCAAAGCGTTCAATCTACCGACGAAGCTGCCGGAAGGTTATCACACGCTGACACTCACCCAGGACGACCAGCGCGCGCATTGCCGGGTGATTGTCGCCCCGAAGCGCTGTTACGAACCGCAGGCGTTGCTGAATAAACAAAAGCTGTGGGGTGCCTGCGTCCAGCTTTATACGCTGCGATCGGAAAAAAACTGGGGTATTGGGGATTTTGGCGATCTCAAAGCGATGCTGGTGGATGTGGCAAAACGTGGCGGGTCGTTCATCGGCCTGAACCCGATTCATGCGCTCTATCCGGCAAATCCGGAGAGTGCCAGCCCATACAGCCCGTCTTCTCGCCGTTGGCTGAATGTGATTTATATCGACGTTAACGCCGTTGAAGATTTCCATCTTAGCGAAGAGGCTCAGGCCTGGTGGCAGTTGCCGACCACGCAACAGACGCTGCAACAGGCGCGCGATGCCGACTGGGTCGATTACTCCACGGTTACCGCCCTAAAAATGACAGCATTACGAATGGCGTGGAAAGGTTTCGCGCAACGTGATGATGAGCAGATGGCCGCGTTTCGCCAGTTTGTTGCAGATCAAGGCGACAGCCTGTTCTGGCAGGCAGCCTTTGATGCGCTACATGCCCAGCAAGTGAAAGAGGACGAAATGCGCTGGGGCTGGCCTGCATGGCCAGAGATGTATCAGAACGTGGATTCACCAGAAGTGCGTCAGTTCTGCGAAGAACATCGTGATGACGTTGATTTTTATCTCTGGTTGCAGTGGCTGGCTTACAGCCAGTTTGCCGCCTGCTGGGAGATAAGCCAGGGCTATGAAATGCCGATTGGCTTGTATCGTGATCTGGCGGTTGGCGTAGCGGAAGGTGGGGCGGAAACCTGGTGTGACCGTGAACTGTATTGCCTGAAAGCGTCGGTTGGCGCGCCGCCGGATATCCTCGGCCCGTTGGGGCAGAACTGGGGATTACCGCCAATGGACCCGCATATTATTACCGCGCGTGCCTATGAACCGTTTATCGAGCTGTTGCGTGCCAATATGCAAAACTGCGGCGCATTACGAATTGACCATGTGATGTCGATGCTGCGTTTGTGGTGGATACCGTATGGCGAGACGGCAGATCAGGGCGCGTATGTTCACTATCCGGTGGATGATCTGCTTTCGATTCTGGCACTCGAAAGTAAACGTCATCGCTGTATGGTGATTGGTGAAGATCTCGGTACCGTACCGGTAGAGATTGTCGGTAAGCTGCGCAGCAGCGGTGTGTACTCCTACAAAGTGCTCTATTTCGAAAACGACCACGAGAAGACGTTCCGTGCACCGAAAGCGTATCCGGAGCAGTCGATGGCGGTTGCGGCGACACATGACCTGCCTACGCTACGCGGCTACTGGGAGAGCGGGGATCTAACGCTGGGCAAAACCCTGGGGCTGTATCCGGATGAAGTGGTACTGCGCGGTCTGTATCAGGATCGCGAACTGGCGAAGCAAGGGCTGCTGGATGCACTGCATAAATATGGTTGTCTGCCAAAACGTGCCGGGCATAAGGCATCGTTGATGTCGATGACGCCGACGCTTAATCGTGGTTTGCAGCGCTACATTGCCGACAGTAACAGTGCTCTGTTAGGACTACAGCCGGAAGACTGGCTGGATATGGCCGAACCGGTGAATATTCCTGGCACCAGTTACCAGTATAAAAACTGGCGGCGCAAGCTCTCCGCAACGCTTGAGACGATGTTTGCCGATGATGGCGTGAACAAGTTGCTGAAGGATTTGGACAGACGGCGCAGAGCTGCAGCGAAGAAGAAGTAGAGTGCGGTTGATGCCGGATGCGATGCATCCGGCAGTCAGTGTTATCAAATCACCATATTCAGCAGCAGACAGCCTACCAGACCGCACACCGAGATAATGGTTTCCAGCATCGACCAGGATTTGATGGTCTCGCCGATAGTCAGGTTAAAGTACTCTTTGAACAGCCAGAAGCCCGGATCGTTCACATGAGAGAAAATCACACTACCGGAACCAACCGCAATAACCATCAGCTCCGGGCTAACACCCGTCGTTGCAATCAGCGGTGCCGCGATACCACCCGCAGTGATTGCCGCAACGGTTGCGGAACCCAGCGCGATACGCAGTACGGCAGCAATCGACCAGGCCATCAGCAGCGGAGAAATGTTGGTTTCGTGCATCATGGAAGCAATGTATTTGTCCACGCCGCTGTCTACCAGCACCTGCTTGAACGCACCGCCACCACCGATGATCAACAGCATCATCGCAATGATTTTGATGGAAGAAACCAGCGTGTCGTTAATCTGATCCATTGAACGACCACGGTTTAGACCAAAGGTGAACATCGCAATCAGCACGGCAATCAGCGTTGCCATTACCGGGTCACCGAGGAACTCCGCTACCGGCAGGAAAGCGTGACCTTTCGGCAGGATCATTTCGGCAATCGCACGCATCGCCATCAGTACTACCGGCACCAGAGAGGTCCAGACGCTGACGCCAAAGCTCGGCATCTCTTCTTCGCTGAAGGTTTTCGCGCTGTACAGACCTTCCGGAATTGGCTTATCGATACCTTTCAACACGCGAGCGTAAACCGGACCGGCGAGAATCACGGTCGGGATTGCCAGAATAGTACCGTACAGCAGGGTTTTACCCATATCGGCATTGAAAATGGTGGCAATCGCAGTCGGACCCGGATGCGGTGGCAGGAAGCCGTGGGTCACAGACAGTGCAGCTGCCATTGGTACACCAACATACAGCAGTGGAATATTCGCAGAAGCCGCGATGGTAAACACCAGCGGCAGCATCAGCACAAAGCCCACTTCATAGAACAGGGCAAAACCAACGGTAAAACCGGTCAGTACCACCGCCCACTGGATGTGTTTTTTACCAAATTTGGCAATCAGCGTGGTGGCGATACGTTGTGCGCCACCGCAGTCTGCCAGCATTTTGCCCAGCATTGCGCCAAAACCCATGATCAGGGCAAGGCTACCGAGCGTCCCGCCGACACCGGCTTTGATGGAGCCAATAACTTTATCCAGCGGCATTCCTTGCATTAATCCAACAGCAAGCGCCACGAGGACGAGAGCGATGAAGCCGTTCATTTTGAAGCGGATCATCAGGAGCAACAACAAGATTACACCGATAGCAACAATGACTAATGGCATGATTTACCTGGCCTTTCATTTGTTATGGGTAACGTCAATTTTCTGACGACAAACTCTAATTATCCCAATCGGGAACAGAGATATTGCGGCACCACGACTGATACCCACTAAAACTAATTATTGTAGTCAGATGTCAGGAGTATGTTTGGTACCCATGTGAATGATACGGGTAACATCTGGCGTTTGAGAATCACCAGAGCGGGGTAAATTTAAATTATGAGAGGTTGGTCATATTATCGCGGGGAAACGAAGGGAGGGATTTGCCAAAGCAATGCTGCGCCAACGTCTGGCACATGTTCAATGTAGGCCCGAAATGACGCTTTAGCGTCGCATCGGGCAATCTACAAAAGAGGGGATAACTTAGTAGTAGGAGTGTTCGCCGCGCTGGTGTTCGGTGAGATCGCGCACACCTTTCAGCTCCGGGAATTCGTTTAGCAGCTGCTTCTCGATCCCTTCTTTCAGCGTCACATCCACCATGGAACAACCGTTACAGCCGCCGCCAAATTGCAGAATGGCGTAACCGTCTTCGGTGATTTCCATCAGCGAAACGCGACCACCGTGACCAGCAAGCTGTGGGTTGATCTGCGACTGCAGCATATACTCCACGCGCTCCATCAGCGGTGCATCGTCTGCCACTTTACGCATTTTGGCGTTAGGCGCTTTCAGCGTTAACTGAGAACCCAACTGGTCGGTAACAAAGTCGATCTCTGCATCTTCCAGGTATGGTGCGCTTAACTCATCAACATACGCGGTCAGCAGGTCAAATTTCAGGGCAGTGTCGGTGGCTTCCACGGCATCCGGCGGACAATAAGAAACACCACATTCAGCGTTAGGCGTGCCAGGGTTAATCACAAATACGCGGATTTGTGTCCCTTCTTCCTGATTTGCCAGCAGTTTGGCAAAGTGCGCTTGTGCAGCATCGGAAATACGGATCATAGTAATGGCCTAATAGTTGACTATTTTAGTTGGTTATAATACGCCCATCATCGAGGCTCTACAAGGTTCGACAAAGGCACCAGACCTGGACAGTCGCCGCACCATTGCGTAAAAGCAACTGCGCAATCTCTGCGACGGTACTTCCGGTGGTAACGACATCATCCACAATCACCATATGGCGACCTTGCACGGGCAATTCAAGACGAAAGGCATTTTTCAGGTTGCGCTTGCGCAGCCGGGCACTGAGAAAATGCTGGGTCGCAGTGGCCCGTGTACGTGTGACGGCTTCGCTATCCCATTGGCAGTGCAACCAGCGTGATAACGGCTGACACAGCAAATCGCTCTGATTAAATCCCCGACGCCAGTGACGCCGCTGCCATAACGGAACGCTGATGATGCGATCCGGCAATTGCAACCCGGTGGTGCGACGAGCGTGCAAGACTTCCAATAGTAACAGACGTGACAGGGCGCTGGCGATTTCACTGCGCCGGGAAAATTTAAGCTGGTGGATGAGCAGACTTAACGGCGGCGCATAGTCGGCAACTGTGACCAGTCTTTGCCAGGGCGGCGGTTTTTGCAGGCAGCGACCGCAGGGAAGATGGGAGTGTGTGGCGGGTAATCCACATTGTGGGCATAACGTTTTATCTGTGCGGGTGGCGCGTGAACAGACCGAACAAATCCCCCAATGACCTAACGCCAGTGGCATTCGGCATAGCCAGCATAATCCCGGTACTGTTAGCATATGTTCATCCTTGTAAGTCAAAAGAGAACAATAGCGGATGAATAACATCTGGTGGCAGACCAAAGGTCAGGGGAATGTTCATCTTGTGCTGCTGCACGGATGGGGACTGAATGCCGAAGTGTGGCGTTGCATTGACGAGGAACTTAGCTCGCATTTTACGCTGCACCTTGTTGACCTGCCCGGCTTCGGGCGTAGCCGGGGATTTGGTGCGCTGTCACTTGCTGATATGGCCGAAGCCGTGCTGCAACAGGCACCTGATAAAGCCATTTGGTTAGGCTGGAGTCTGGGCGGGCTGGTGGCAAGCCAGATTGCGTTAACCCATCCCGAGCGTGTTCAGGCGCTGGTCACCGTGGCGTCGTCACCTTGTTTTAGTGCTCGTGACGAGTGGCCGGGGATAAAACCGGACGTGCTGGCGGGATTTCAGCAGCAACTCAGTGATGATTTTCAGCGTACAGTGGAGCGGTTCCTGGCGTTACAAACCATGGGGACTGAAACGGCGCGCCAGGATGCGCGGGCGTTGAAGAAAACCGTTCTGGCGTTACCGATGCCGGAGGTTGACGTGCTTAATGGCGGGCTGGAAATCCTGAAAACGGTCGATCTCCGTCAGCCGCTGCAAAACGTGTCCATGCCGTTTTTGCGATTGTATGGCTATCTCGACGGTCTGGTGCCGCGCAAAGTGGTGCCGATGCTGGATAAACTTTGGCCTCACAGCGAATCATATATCTTCGCCAAAGCGGCCCATGCGCCGTTTATTTCGCATCCGGTCGAGTTTTGTCACCTGCTGGTGGCGTTGAAGCAGAGGGTGTAGGCAACTTTTGAAATGGCGAGACAGAAATTTACTGGCTCGCCGCAGCCAACTCTTCTTCTGACACCCCGGTAAAGCGCATGATGTCTGTAAGAGGGACTCCGGATTCAAGCATTATTTTGGCTATATGCAGGGCTTTGGATTGTTCCCCCTCCTGCCGCAATCTTTCCGCAATAGTCATTAAACTCTCCTTGTGTTTCGGTGAACGTTCGGCAACGCCGTCGATAAAATCGTTAAAACGTACAGCGTCGCCAGTTTGCAGTATGTAATTAAACAGCCCTTTGATTTGTCTGTCATTAGCGTATCCACTACTTAATAAGCAGGCCATTTGCTCTACCAGCCCCATCAGATCGCGTTGACGAATATGTTTTTGAATTAACTCCAGCAGCGCCATACGTCGGTGCTGCATGATTTCATCATCAGGCATGACGGTGACATCAATCAGCGGAAATGCGGAGGCATAAAGTTGCCTTGCCAGTTTGGGATCGGCGAAACAATCCAGCCAACACAGCGAATAGGGATAGGGGCTTTCAATACCGTGGTAAAACAACAATGGCACCACCATCGGCAACGTTTTGTATCCAGCATCAAGGTGATTTTGCATTGCGGCAATAGCGTAACGCATCATGCGAAATGCGATCAGTTTGTTTGAGGTGCTTTGATGTTCAATCAGACAATAGATGTATCCTGGTCCTTGTTCCGTTTTCACCGACCACAGCACATCGGAATAGCTTTCACGCAGATCGTCATCAATAAAGCTGCTCGACTCCAGCTTGAGGGTTTTCATATCACAGAGCGCGTGAATGGGTGCCGGTAAATGAAACGCAAGAAAATCGCGTGCCGTCTCCGGTTGGCGTAAAAAGAGTTTGAACAGCGCATCATGTGGGGTGGAACTCTGCTTTTTACTCATGGCGTTCCTTCACCTGTTGTTTGAATGCCGCGACTCTACGCGCCACTCCACATCTGTGCATTAGCCAGTTTTCATCCCTGCGAGACGCTTTCAGAGGAACTTACGTCGCGCTGCAAGAATTGCATTTTTATGGAAAGCCGCACGCAAAAAAGCCCGGATGCAAACGCATACCGGGCTTTTCAAAACAGGCGATGGAGTATGGTTAACGCAGCGCCCACCACTCGCGCAGACAGGCTTTGCCTTCCGGGCAGCTTTTACAACTGCCAGAGAGGCAGCCGTCAGGTTCTTCCTGAATCCGCACGGCTTTGCCCATGCTTTCCAGCTGTTGCAGCATGGCGTTAATCATTGGCTGCGGAGTGTTCAATGTCTGGCTTATCTGGGTCGCTTCCATACGGCCCCGTAACGCCAGCAAATCACGTACCTGAATAAGTGAAGCCATTAATGGCAATCACCGGTGGTGCTGGCTGCGCAGCAACTGCTTACCGACTTGCGGGTTGCCAGCAGTTCGATATCCACCCGGCTACGCGCGCGGCGCAGCAGACCGATAACTACGATGTTAAACAGGATTACCGCCAGAATGCACACCAGGCTGTAAGTTGGGTGCTGACTGTAGCTGGCGACCTGATAGAACAATGTTGCCAGTGAGTAAGCGATATTCAGCCCCCACAGGATGGAGAAGCCCATCCAGCCACGGCTTGATTCACGGGCGATGGCTCCCATCACCGAGATACATGGTACATACAGCAGGACGAAAATCAGATAGCTGTATGCGGCAGCTGCGCTACCGAATTTCTGATCCATCACGCCCATCGCCCCGGTACCCATTTCGCCGTCGCCTTTGCTCGCTTCAATGGGATTCATCAGTACGCTAAGGCTGAAGGTGTCTTTCAGGCTCTGCCAGGTTTCATCTACCGCGCTGAACAGCTCTTCACCGAGGTTAAATTCTGCCGGATTGAACTCTTCGTCCTGAATATTTTCTGCGGTGTAGAGGGTGTTGAGCGTGCCCACCACCACTTCTTTCGCCATTGCACCTGTAAACAGGCCAACCGTTGCCTGCCAGTTATCTTCATGCACGCCAATCGGCTTGAAGACTGGGGTGATCACCCGGCTGACGGAAGCCAGCGCCGAGTCGTTGATGTTATCGACGATTTTTCCGCTCAGCGAGAAGCTGTTGAAGGCGCTCAGGAAAATGCTGACGATGATAATCACTTTACCAGCACGCAGAACGAAGCCTTTCAGACGCTGCCAGGTCTGGATAATCAGGCTTTTAACGTGTGGTACATGGTAGACCGGCAGCTCCATGACAAACGGCGTCGCTTCACCGCGCATGATGGTGTACTTGAGCATCAGGCCAGTCAGCACCGCCATCACGATACCCAGCATATACAGCGAGAAAACCGCCAGGGCACCGTTCTGCCCGAAGAAGGCAGCCGCGAATACTGCGAAGATAGCCAGACGCGCGCCGCAGGACATAAACGGTGCCATCATGATGGTCATCAGACGTTCACGCGGTGCATCAAGCGTACGTGCGCCCATTACCGACGGTACGTTACAACCGAAACCGACGATCAGCGGCACAAAGGATTTCCCAGGCAAGCCCAGCGCCTGCATCAGGCGGTCCATCACAAACGCCGCACGCGCCATATAGCCGGAGTCCTCAAGGAAGGAGAGGAACAGGTACATCATGCCAATCTGCGGCACCAGTGGCAGCACGGTGTTAATACCGCCACCCAGGCCCTGGGCGAGGAAGATAGTCAGCCAGTCCGGGAAGTGGAGCGTGTAGCCAATCCATTGAATACCATGCACAAATAGCGCCACGGAGCCGACATCAAACAGCGGCTGTAACGCCCCGCCGATGTTGATAGCCAGCAGGAACATCAGGTACATCACAAAGAGGAAAATCGGCAGACCGAGGAAACGGTTGAGCACGATTTTATCTACCGCAGTGGTGAAACGGCTGGGTTCTGCCGTCAGGGTGTTGCTTACCACATCACAGATGGCAGCAATGCACTGGTAACGCGCATCGGCAATGTGCAGCGCCGGATCGTCCATCTCATTACGCAGACGGGCGAGGGCGGCATCAAGATGCTGCGACGCTTCACCGGCGTAGGCGCGGCTGTAGATATCGCCTTCCAGCATTTGCAGGCCCAGCCAGCGACGTTGTTTCAGCGGGATGTCGGAAGGCATCACTTTTGCCAGTGAATCTGCTTCGTTGAGTAGCGGCTGTGCGTAATGTACCAGTTCCACATTCTCGTTAGCTTTATAGCGATCAATCGCCAGCTTGAGCGCTTCAATACCGCGACCACGGGTTGAAACCAGCGGGATCACCGGACAGCCCAGACGCGCCGACAGAGCATCAATTTCAATACGAATATTTTGCTTCTCGGCAATGTCGAGCATGTTCAGTGCCACAATGCAGGGAATGCCGAGTTCCAGCAGTTGTAGCGTCAGGTACAGGTTACGCTCAAGGTTAGACGCATCCACCACGTTAATCAGCAGGTCGGCGTCGCCACTCAAAATGTAGTGACAGGCGATTTGCTCATCGAGCGAGGTCTGCGATGAGATGGTGGTCAGAGAATAGGTGCCGGGCAGGTCCACCAGCGTGACCTGATGATCGGTGGTGGAGAATTGCCCTTCTTTACGTTCGACGGTAACGCCAGCCCAGTTACCTACACGCTGACGTGCGCCAGTGAGCTGGTTAAATAAGGTTGTCTTGCCAGAATTTGGATTACCAATTAAGCCTATGGTTAATTTTTTCATTGTTGTTATCACCGTATTAACAGGAAACCGCTTCCACTTCTAATAAGGCCAGATCTTTTTTGCGTAATACCAGGCTCACACGACGGGTTTCGATATGAATGGGGTCGCCGAGTGGAGCGACGCGCACCACATTAAAAGAGGAGCCAGGTAACATGCCAAGAGAAAGCAGTTTTTGGCGATATGCCGGGCTGATTTCACGGGAAAAGCCAGTGATTTTCCACGCAGTATCTGGAGTGTATTGCATAGGTGCCTACTTGTTTCTCATTAACTGGATAACTACCTCATGGGGCGTTTGACAGCGACATGAGACCAGATGATTTGCCAACAAAGGAGAGATTAAATAATCAACAACACAATGATAATGAGAATGGTTTCTATCAGCAATACTTAAAATGTGTGCGAATGTTGGTTTGAATAATAATCTGACTCAATGTTGATGTGGCTCAAGGTTATATCGCAGCGAAAATATAATTCGAATAGTGAATTACCCGGACTGGCTAATGTTTAATTAAGGTTTCAGTTGTTAATGAAGTGATAAATATTGCCGGAATATATTATGAGTTTGGTTGTGGAATAAAAAGGCCGGAGATATTCTCCGGCACTTTTATGTCAGGCAAGGCGTTCGTTGCCAGATGCGGCGTGAACGCCTTATCGCGCAGGTTTAGGGGCCAGTCCGGGCGTTTAACGTTTTTTGCCCATTGCCGCCGCCAGCGCATCCATCATCGCGCTATTACCGGCAGGCTGCGCTTCACGACCGCGTGGTTTGGCTGCCGGGCGGTTGTTTTGCGGGCGTTCATTACCGCCGCCGCGACGGGCGTTGGTTTCGCCAGGCTGCTCGTCCAGACGCATAGTCAGGGCGATACGTTTACGCTGAAGATCCACTTCCAGCACTTTCACCTTCACAATGTCGCCCGCTTTCACCACGGTATGCGGATCTTCCACAAACTTGTTCGACAATGAAGAGATGTGAACCAGGCCGTCCTGATGCACGCCGATATCGACAAACGCGCCAAAGTTGGTGACGTTGGTCACCGCACCTTCGAGGATCATACCCGGTTGCAGGTCGTTCATTGTCTCGACGCCATCGGCAAACTGAGCGGTTTTAAATTCCGGACGCGGATCGCGACCCGGTTTTTCCAGCTCTTTGATGATGTCAGTTACTGTCGGCACACCGAATTTTTCATCAGTAAAGTCAGACGCTTTCAGGTTACGCAGTTCGCTGCTGTTACCCATCAGATCTTTCAGTGCCTGCTGTGTTGCTGCCAGAATGCGTTCCACCACCGGATAGGCTTCCGGGTGGACGGTAGAAGCATCCAGCGGGTTATCACCGTGGTTAATGCGCAAGAAGCCCGCGCACTGCTCGAAGGCTTTCGGCCCCAGACGGCTGACTTTCAGCAGTTGCTGACGGTTCTGGAACTGGCCGTTCTCATCGCGCCAGGCCACGATGTTTTGCGCCATCATGCGCGTCAGGCCCGCCACGCGGGTTAACAGCGGAACAGAAGCAGTGTTGAGATCGACGCCAACGGCGTTTACGCAGTCTTCTACTACTGCGTCCAGTTTGCGGGCCAGTTGCGTCTGGCTGACGTCATGCTGATACTGACCTACGCCGATAGATTTCGGATCGATTTTCACCAGCTCCGCCAGCGGATCCTGCAAACGGCGGGCGATAGACACCGCGCCACGCAGCGAAACGTCGAGATCCGGGAACTCCTGCGCTGCCAGCTCGGAAGCTGAGTAAACCGACGCGCCAGCTTCGCTGACGATCACTTTCTGTGCGGTCACTTTCGGGAACTGCTTCTGCACGTCGAGATAGAAACGTTCAGTTTCGCGGGAAGCTGTACCGTTGCCGATCGCCACCAGTTCAACGTTATGTTTTTCACACAAGGCAGCAACGGTCATCGCTGCTTTTGCGGCTTGTCCGGTGTGCGGGTAAATGGTATCGGTCGCTACCAGTTTGCCAGTGGCATCGACCACCGCCACTTTTACCCCAGTACGCAGACCCGGATCGAGGCCCATCGTTGCACGCAGTCCGGCAGGGGCCGCCATCAGCAGATCGTGCAGGTTACGGGCAAAGACGTTGATTGCTTCATCTTCCGCGCGTTCGCGCACGGTACCCATCAGTTCGGTTTCCAGATGCATCAGCACCTTGATGCGCCAGGTCCAGCTCACTACGCCTTTGCGCCAGCTATCCGCCGGGGCATTGTTCAGGCGTAGGCCAAGGTGATCCATGATGATTTGCTCGCAATAGCTCTCTTTGGGCGGCTCATCGAACTGCGGATCGGCATTCAGCGAAAGCTGGAGTACGCCTTCGTTACGCCCACGGAACATCGCCAGCGCGCGGTGAGAAGGCACCGTGGACAACGGTTCGTGATGATCGAAATAGTCGCGGAATTTCGCCCCTTCCTCTTCTTTACCGCTCACCACCGTAGAAACCAAATGCGCGTTCTTCCACAGATAATCACGCACTTTCGCCAGCAGCGCGGCATCTTCGGCAAACCGTTCCATCAGGATATAGCGCGCGCCATCCAGCGCGGCTTTGGTATCTGCCACGCCTTTATCGGCATCAACATATTGTGCAGCGGCGACTTCTGGCGTGTGTGACGGATCGCTCCACAGCAGGTCAGCCAACGGCTCAAGCCCTGCTTCAATGGCGATTTGCCCGCGGGTGCGGCGTTTAGGTTTGTAGGGCAGGTAGAGGTCTTCGAGTTCGGTTTTGCTTAGGGTGGCGTTGATGGCCTTCGCCAGATCATCGGTGAGTTTGCCTTGCTCGGAAATGGACTTGAGGATCGCCTGACGTCTCTCTTCCAGCTCGCGCAGATAGCTCAGACGCGTTTCCAGATTACGCAGCTGCGTGTCATCCAGACCGCCGGTGATTTCCTTACGATAACGTGCGATAAACGGCACGGTATTCCCTTCGTCAAGCAGGCGAACGGCAGCGTCAACCTGTTCCGGGCGCGCCTGAATTTCACCCGCAATAATGCGGCAGAACGAATCATTCATCATGGTTTGAGTTCATCTTTTCGGATCAAAAATCAGGGGATAGTTATACGGACTGGCTGGCAAAAATGCCAGCCATCGGCAGGAGGTTAAGACTCTTCCTTACGGTTTCACGTACTCGATAGCATTAACATACCAGCTCGCTTCCCCGGCAGGGGTATTCACCACCGCCAGATCGCCGACTTCTTTTTTCAGCAATGCGCGGGCCATCGGGGAATCGATAGAGATGTAATCTTTACGGCCAAAAATTTCATCGTAGCCGACAATACGGAAACGGTGAGTCACGCCATCGTCGTTTTCAATCTCCACCCACGCGCCAAAAAAGACTTTGCCTTCCTGCTGAGGGGAGTAATCGACGATTTTGAGATTTTCCAGGCATTTAGTGAGATAGCGCACGCGACGGTCGATTTCACGCAGACGCTTTTTATTATACTGATAGTCAGCATTTTCGCTGCGGTCGCCCAGACTTGCGGCCCAGGTCACCTTTTTTGTGACCTCCGGGCGTTCTTCACGCCAGAGATAATTAAGCTCTTGTTTGAGTTTTTCATACCCTTCCCGGGTAACCAGGGGCGTTTTCATCTCGTTGATTCCCTTTGTCTGTTTGATAATGCGCACATTGGGTATAACGTGATCATATCAACAGAATCAATAATGTTTCGCCGAATAAATTGTATACTTAAGCTGCTGTTTAATATGCTTTGTAACAATTTAGGCTGAAATTCATACCAGATTTAGCTGGTGACGAACGTGAGCTTTTTTAAGAATACACGCTTACAAATTGTTGCGAACCTTTGGGAGTACAAACAATGCAAGAGAACTACAAGATTCTGGTGGTCGATGACGACATGCGCCTGCGTGCGCTGCTGGAACGTTATCTCACCGAACAAGGCTTCCAGGTTCGAAGCGTCGCTAATGCAGAACAGATGGATCGCCTGCTGACTCGTGAATCTTTCCATCTTATGGTACTGGATTTAATGTTACCTGGTGAAGATGGCTTGTCGATTTGCCGACGTCTTCGTAGTCAGAGCAACCCGATGCCGATCATTATGGTGACGGCGAAAGGGGAAGAAGTGGACCGTATCGTAGGCCTGGAGATTGGCGCTGACGACTACATTCCAAAACCGTTTAACCCGCGTGAACTGCTGGCCCGTATCCGTGCGGTGCTGCGTCGTCAGGCGAACGAACTGCCAGGCGCACCGTCACAGGAAGAGGCGGTAATTGCTTTCGGTAAGTTCAAACTTAACCTCGGTACGCGCGAAATGTTCCGCGAAGACGAGCCGATGCCGCTCACCAGCGGTGAGTTTGCGGTACTGAAGGCACTGGTCAGCCATCCGCGTGAGCCGCTCTCCCGCGATAAGCTGATGAACCTTGCCCGTGGTCGTGAATATTCCGCAATGGAACGCTCCATCGACGTGCAGATTTCGCGTCTGCGCCGCATGGTGGAAGAAGATCCAGCGCATCCGCGTTACATTCAGACCGTCTGGGGTCTGGGCTACGTCTTTGTACCGGACGGCTCTAAAGCATGAGGCGATTGCGCTTCTCGCCACGAAGTTCATTTGCCCGTACGTTATTGCTCATCGTCACCTTGCTGTTCGCCAGCCTGGTGACGACTTATCTGGTGGTGCTGAACTTCGCGATTTTGCCGAGCCTCCAGCAGTTTAATAAAGTCCTCGCGTACGAAGTGCGTATGTTGATGACCGACAAACTGCAACTGGAGGACGGCACGCAGTTGGTTGTGCCTCCCGCTTTCCGTCGGGAGATCTACCGTGAGCTGGGGATCTCTCTCTACTCCAACGAGGCTGCCGAAGAGGCAGGTCTGCGTTGGGCGCAACACTATGAATTCTTAAGCCATCAGATGGCGCAGCAACTGGGCGGCCCGACGGAAGTGCGCGTTGAGGTCAACAAAAGTTCGCCTGTCGTCTGGCTGAAAACCTGGCTGTCGCCCAATATCTGGGTACGCGTGCCGCTGACCGAAATTCATCAGGGCGATTTCTCTCCGCTGTTCCGCTATACGCTGGCGATTATGCTATTGGCGATAGGCGGGGCGTGGCTGTTTATTCGTATCCAGAACCGACCGTTGGTCGATCTCGAACACGCAGCCTTGCAGGTTGGTAAAGGGATTATTCCGCCGCCGCTGCGTGAGTATGGCGCGTCCGAGGTGCGTTCCGTTACCCGTGCCTTTAACCATATGGCGGCTGGTGTTAAGCAACTGGCGGATGACCGCACGCTGCTGATGGCGGGGGTAAGTCACGACTTGCGCACGCCGCTGACGCGTATTCGCCTGGCGACTGAGATGATGAGCGAGCAGGATGGCTATCTGGCAGAATCGATCAATAAAGATATCGAAGAGTGCAACGCCATCATTGAGCAGTTTATCGACTACCTGCGCACCGGGCAGGAGATGCCGATGGAAATGGCGGATCTTAATGCAGTACTCGGTGAGGTGATTGCTGCCGAAAGTGGCTATGAGCGGGAAATTGAAACCGCGCTTTACCCCGGCAGCATTGAAGTGAAAATGCACCCGCTGTCGATCAAACGCGCGGTGGCGAATATGGTGGTCAACGCCGCCCGTTATGGCAATGGCTGGATCAAAGTCAGCAGCGGAACGGAGCCGAATCGCGCCTGGTTCCAGGTGGAAGATGACGGTCCGGGAATTGCGCCGGAACAACGTAAGCACCTGTTCCAGCCGTTTGTCCGCGGCGACAGTGCGCGCACCATTAGCGGCACGGGATTAGGGCTGGCAATTGTGCAGCGTATCGTGGATAACCATAACGGGATGCTGGAGCTTGGCACCAGCGAGCGGGGCGGGCTTTCCATTCGCGCCTGGCTGCCAGTGCCGGTAACGCGGGCGCAGGGCACGACAAAAGAAGGGTAAATAAACGGGAGGCGAAGGTGCCTCCCGTTTTGCTTTCTATAAGATACTGGATAGATATTCTCCAGCTTCAAATCATTACAGTTTCGGACCAGCCGCTACCAGCGCGGCACCCGCAGGGGTGTCGGTGTATTTATCGAAGTTGTCGATAAACAGTTTCGCCAGGGTTTCGGCTTTTTCCTGCCACTGTTCCGGAGAAGCGTAGGTGTTACGCGGATCGAGAATCTTCGTGTCTACGCCCGGCAGTTCGGTTGGGATCGCCAGGTTAAACATCGGCAGAGTGAAGGTTTCTGCATTATCCAGCGAACCGTTGAGGATGGCGTCGATAATGGCGCGAGTATCTTTAATCGAGATACGTTTGCCAGTGCCGTTCCAGCCAGTGTTAACCAGATAAGCCTGCGCGCCCGCCGCCTGCATACGTTTCACCAGCACTTCTGCGTACTGAGTCGGGTGCAGCGACAGGAATGCCGCGCCGAAGCAAGCGGAGAAGGTTGGCGTCGGTTCGGTGATGCCACGCTCAGTACCGGCCAGTTTGGCGGTGAAGCCAGAGAGGAAGTGATACTGGGTTTGATCGGCAGTCAGGCGAGAAACCGGCGGCAACACGCCGAAAGCATCAGCAGTCAGGAAGATAACCTTAGTCGCGTGGCCCGCTTTGGAAACCGGCTTAACAATGTTATCGATGTGATAGATCGGATAAGAAACGCGGGTGTTCTCGGTTTTTGAACCATCATCAAAGTCGATAGTGCCATCTTCACGCACGGTGACGTTTTCCAGCAACGCATCACGACGGATAGCGTTGTAGATTTCAGGTTCCGCTTCTTTCGACAGCTTGATAGTTTTTGCGTAGCAGCCGCCTTCGAAGTTAAACACGCCGTCATCGTCCCAGCCGTGTTCGTCATCGCCAATCAGGCGACGTTTCGGGTCGGTGGAAAGGGTGGTTTTACCGGTGCCGGAAAGGCCGAAGAACACCGCAACATCGCCTTTCTCACCAACGTTGGCGGAGCAGTGCATAGAAGCGATACCTTTCAGCGGCAGCAGGTAGTTCATCATCGAGAACATCCCTTTCTTCATTTCGCCGCCGTACCAGGTGCCGCCAATCAGCTGCATGCGCTCGGTCAGGTTAAACGCCACGAAGTTTTCGGAGTTGAGACCCTGTTCTTTCCACTGCGGGTTAGTGCACTTCGCGCCGTTCATAACGATAAAGTCTGGTTTGAAACCTGCCAGTTCTTCATCGCTCGGGCGAATAAACATGTTTTTGACAAAATGCGCCTGCCAGGCCACTTCGGTGATGAAACGGACGGAAAGACGAGTATCCGGGTTCGCACCACAGAAAGCGTCGACAACGAACAGACGTTTGCCGGAAAGCTGCCTGGTCACCAGGCCTTTCAGATGCTGCCAGGTTTCCGGAGAGAGAGGTTTGTTGTCGTTCTTACCTTTGCCTTTGTCTGCCCACCAGAAAGTATCGCGAGTGGTATCGTCACGGACGATATACTTATCTTTTGGTGAACGACCGGTGAAGATCCCGGTATCGACGGCAACGGCACCCAGATTAGTTAACACCCCGCGCTCATAACCTGTCAGGCTCGGATCGAGCTCTTCCTGATACAGCAGGTCGTAGCTTGGGTTGTAAACGATATCATGTACGTCACTGATACCATAAGCCTCGAGTTCTTGCGGGGTCAAACCATTGTTAACGCGCATTTCACTGCTCCTTAGCCAATATGTATTGCCTGAATAGTAAAGTCTTTTTGGGGGTGTTAACCGCGACAAGGCTCATAGATTTACGTATCTGGAGAAATTCATATTTGACAAAAAACTCCGTGATTCCTGTCACGAAACGGTTGCTATTATCGCAGAAATAGCATTTTAGGTGTGGAAAATGTTCTCAAAAGGTTAAATCTTGGTTTATATGGCGGGAATATTGTGAGTGGAATCGCATTCCTGAATGAAATTGATGCAAATTCAACCGGTAAAGTATCGATTCACCACGCTAACTTTTTTTGATTATTTTCTGAAAAAAGCAAAATACTACTGCCCGGATGCGATAATTAACCCACCTTTTGATTCTGGATAACCAACATGGATAACGTTGAACTTTCACCCGCAACACGCTGGGGGATGATTGCTACCGGATTACTTCAGGGTCTGGTTTGCTACCTGCTGATCGCCTGGCTTTCCGGAAAAAATCACAGTTGGATTGTTTATGGCGTGCCTGCGACCGTCGCGTTTTCATCCGTTTTACTCTTCTCCGTGATCTCTTTTAAACAGAAGCGCCTTTGGGGATGGCTGGCGCTAGTGTTTATTGCCACGCTGGGGATGAGCGGCTGGCTGAAGTGGCAAACTGATGGCATGAACCCCTGGAGAGCTGAAAAGGCGCTTTGGGATTTTGGTTGCTATCTGCTGTTGATGGCAATGTTGTTGCTACCGTGGATACAACAAAGCCTTCGCATCCGCAATGACAGTAGCCGCTATCGCTATTTTTACCAGTCAGTATGGCATAACGTACTTATATTACTGGTGATTTTTCTCGCCAATGGCTTGACGTGGCTGGTGCTTTTACTGTGGAGTGAGTTGTTTAAACTTGTTGGCATCACGTTTTTCAATACGCTCTTTTTTGCAACCGACTGGTTTATTTATCTCACGTTAGGTCTGGTTACCGCGCTGGCGGTGATCCTCGCGCGAACACAGTCACGTTTAATCGACTCTATTCAAAAGTTGTTCACGTTAATCGCCACGGGGTTGCTGCCGTTAGTATCATTGCTAACCCTGATGTTTATCATCACCCTGCCGTTTACGGGCCTGAGCGCGATTTCTCGCCACATCTCCGCCGCCGGGTTGCTGTTGACGCTGGCCTTTTTGCAATTGATCTTAATGGCTATTGTCCGCGATCCGCAAAAAGCGTCACTTCCCTGGACAGGGCCGTTGCGTTGCCTGATTAAAACCGCTTTGCTGGTTGCTCCGCTGTATGTGTTCGTCGCCGCCTGGGCGTTATGGCTGCGGGTCGCTCAGTACGGCTGGACTGTCGACCGCTTGCAGGGCGTGCTGGCGGTGCTGGTGTTACTGGTGTGGTCGCTGGGGTATTTTGTCAGCATCGTCTGGCGTAAAGGGCAAAATCCCGTTGTTCTTCAGGGCAAAGTGAACCTTGCGGTTTCGTTATTGGTGTTGGTGATACTGGTGCTTCTTAATTCGCCGGTGCTGGACAGTATGCGCATTAGCGTGAACAGCCATATGGCGCGTTATCAGAGCGGCAAAAACACGTCAGACCAGGTAACTATCTACATGCTCGAGCAGAGCGGTCGCTATGGACGTGCTGCGCTTGAGTCGCTGAAAAGCGATGCCGGGTTTATGAAAGACCCGAAACGCGCGCGGGATCTGCTGATGGCGTTAGATGGAGAGCAACATCTTCAGCAACAGGTATCGGAAAAAGTATTAGCCGATAATGTGTTAATTGCCCCTGGTTCTGTTAAACCTGATGCGACATTCTGGTCGGCCTTAATCCAGGATCGCTATAACGTGATGACCTGTATTGAAAAAGACGCCTGCGTCCTGGTCGAGCAAGATCTGAATAGTGATGGTCAGGCGGAGCGGATCCTGTTTGCTTTTAATGATGACAGAGTCATTGTCTATGGCTTTGACTCAGACAGAAAAGAATGGGACGCGCTTGATATGAGTTTACTTCCGAACGAAATAACGAAAGAAAAATTACTCACAGCTGCGAAGGATGGAAAACTGGGGACGAAGCCTAAAGCGTGGCGCGATCTTGTAGTGGATGGTGAAAGGCTGAATGTGAATCTGAATGAGTGACAAAGCGCATCAGGTGTATTAGTCGTAAAATCCGGCAGAGCCCTCTCTGCCGGACATACTCATTAATGAACTTGCGGATCTGCCGGAGACGCGTTGTTGCGGATTTCAGCAATATCCATCGCATTGAACAGATAGTGGTTACCGCAGTAATCACAATGCATGTCAATTTCGCCATCTTCCGCCAGGATGCTATCAACTTCTTCATCAGGCAGCGTTTTCAGCGCATCGGCGCAACGTTCACGCGAGCAGGTGCATTTGAACTCCACATCCTGCGGATCGTAAACCGTCACCTCTTCTTCGTGATACAAACGCCACAACACTTCGTTTGCCGGTAAGGTCAGCAGTTCTTCGGTTTTGATGGTTTCGGTTAGCGTCGCCAGGTGGTCAAAGTCGTCCTGCTGGGCATTTTGCGCAGGCATTACCTGCAACAACATACCGCCTGCAGCCGGTTTGCCGTCTACGTCGCCGGTGCGAATAAACAGGCGCGTCGGCAGCTGTTCAGAACGCATAAAGTAATCTTCCAGGCAGGCCGCCAGGGTATCACCTTCCAGACCAACTACGCCCTGATAGCGTTCGCCTTCGCTCGGGGTAATGGTGATCACCACGTAACCATTGCCGACCAGCGTTTTCAGGTCGGCATTTTCTGGAATTTCGCCCTGCACGCGCGCCACACCGCGCATCTGCTGGTTATTGTTACCGTTAATAACCGCCAGATTCATCGGACCGTCGCCCTGCAGCTGTACGGTGATATCACCATCAAACTTCAGCGTAGCGGTTAACAGGCTGGTCGCAACCAGCAGTTCTGCCAGCACGTTTTTAACGGGCTGCGGATAATCGTGGTTCTCAAGGATCTGTTGCAGGGTTTCCGAAACGGTTACCAGTTCGCCGCGCACGGCAAAGTTTTCAAACAGATAGCGATGTAATTGGTCATGTTGCGGCATAATCATCTCTCTTGCAGGTGACAGTTATTCACTGTCGCCGTGTTTAAATCGTAACAGGTCGCGGCGCTCTTTTTTGTCCGGGCGTCGGTCCGGGTGCGGCATGGTTAAGGCATTAAGTTTACGTGCCAGCGCCATTTTTTCGCGTTTCTCTACACTTTCCGCAGTCTCTTCATACAGCAAGGCTGCCTCGCTGGCGGGGCGACGCTGTTCAGTAATCGCCTTTACAATCACCGTGCGTTCGTCATTTCCCTGGCGCAGAGTGAGCGTGGCATTCAGCTCGACGATTTTGCTCGGCTTGCTGCGCTGCCCGTTGTAATGCACCTTACCGCCTTCAATCATTTCACGGGCCAGCGCGCGGGTTTTATAAAAACGGGCAGCCCATAGCCATTTATCCAGTCGAACCTCAACAGCAGGTTTTTCTTTCATGGCGTCTCCTTCACATTAGCGAGGGGATCAGGCGGCGGTAGTCATTCAGTGACGGATGGCGTTGATACTGTTTCTCGGCAATCCCGGAATCAGGATTAGTCACGCCGAGGCAGTAACGAATACCAAATTGCGCGGCAGCATCGAGAATCGCTTCGCTGTCATCAATAAACAGCGTTCTTTCAGCTTTCAGACCCGTAGCTTCGGCCACTGCATGCCATAACCGCTGATCCTCTTTCGGATAACCAAATGTGTGGGTGGAAAGTAATAAATCAAGGTGTGCGTCCAGACCCGTATGCTCAAGTTTTACCGACAGGTTGTGCGGATGCGCATTGGTGAGCAAAATTCGCTGCTTACCGCTGGCTTTCAGTGCCTCAAGAAACGGAATGGTATCTTCACGCAGTACGGCACGCGGTCCCATCTCGGTGGTCATCGCACAGATATCCAGACCCAGTTGCTCACTCCAGTAATCAAGACAGTACCAGTTTAGCGTATGCTGTACGTCGTGATATTGCTGGCGCATATATTCCATCGCTTCCTGTGGCGTAACCCCGTTTTTCGCGCCCCATGTTTCAGGCACCAGCTTTTGCCAGAAATAGTTATCGAAGGCGAGGTCGAGCAACGTGCCGTCCATATCCAGCAGAACGGTATCTACGTCCTGCCAGGCAATGTTGATATGCATGAGGGAAATCTCCAGAGTGAAGCAATTTGCGCGACAGGGTAGCATAACCTGCCGCGCAAACGTGTTATTCGATAAGGCTTTCTGAAGGGGTGATCAGTTGCGGGTTCAGGCAGCTTTCATAATAGGCCTGAATCTCCATCATGCGAGTGCGATGACGCTGGTAACGACGCCAGGCCTGTACGCCATTGTAAATGGCGCTACCCAGCATCGTCAGTAGCAGCAATGTGGTGCTGAGATAGCGCCACAGGCCGGAACGATCCGGGATCGGATGAAGGCCAATATGCTGCGTACCATTGGCGTCAGTGAAGATTTTTGTGACGATACCCTCGGCGTTAAACGGCGTATGCATCAGCATTTGTGCCAGTTTCTGGAAAGCGTTCCACTGTTCTTGCGGCGGGTAGTCGTAAAGTGATGCCGAAGGCCAGGGCTGATCAACAAAATCGCTGCCTTCGTCGCTGACAATCAGGAATCCGCCGGGGGCCGGACTGTTTAGTGATTGTGCCGCTCGCGCCGTTTCATGCGTGATAAACGGCGCGGTGGAGGTTGCCACCAGGTTATCCAGCGATTCCGCACTCACCGGGCGTAATAACACATTCACGCCATCGAGCTTCCCGGTGTTGGCGCGTTTTACCAGCGCGTCCCAGTCTTTACTGTTGCCGAGATTGACCAGCGCATTTTTCAGTCGCACACAGTCATCTTTGGCAGAACATAAATCCGCTGTCTTCAGTACAATGTCGCCAAAATCATCAAGCAATACCATGCCGGATTTTTGAATCGCTGAACGTAATGAGGCACTGACGCGAGATTCATCTTCCGGTTTAGGGTGCAGCTGGCGATTAACTGCTTCGGTCAATGCCGTCGCTTTGTTGACCAGTTCAGATTCTGGTAATGGTAATGAGCGGGCGTCGTTCCAGATGATCTGCGAGCAGTCAAACGGTAAAAAAGGTGAATTGGTTTTCGCGCTCCAGGTTCCGGAAGTGCGAATATTACACATTCCCGTACCGCTAATACGCAATGTATCGCCTACCCGCACGCCAGCGTCAGCCAGTTGTTTTACGCTGGTGGCTTCAATGGTCTGCGCGCCTTTCATCCATGAGAGAGTGAATTTCAGCGGCATATCCAGCGGGATCCAGAATAACAGCATAAACAGCACCAGCAGCGAGCCCGCAGCGATAATCGTACTGCGCAGCCAGTGCTGTAACGGAAAGTTTTTTACTTCATCATGCAGCGAAAGATATCGTCCCTGACGCACTACATGGCGGTCGAGATAGATATCGATATCGGTTTGTTGACCGAGATCCTGAGCAATGTATGGCTGCCAGTGTGCGGGATAGACCAGGTCGATAATACCGAGTGAAATATTGTTGATCTGTTCCTGATCGTTTTCGCCAAACAATCCCCAACGACGGGGGGTACCGCGCAGACAATGAATTTCCCGCAGGGAGGATTTTGCCGGGGGCGCGAATAGCCCCCACAGACCTGCGCCCAGCAGCAGTAACGCGCCGCCTGCCAGCCACGGAACAAATACATCCGGGGTAATCAGGCAGAAAAAGAACATCAGGAAGGAGGCGACGATCAGCAACGCTTCACGCAGCCCGCGCGGACGACTCAGCGCATATTCTTCATGCGTTTCTTTGCGAATATTGAGTAGCTCGATTTGCTCACTCTCTTCCCCGCGAATCGACGCCTGCGTTGACGGAACAGGTTGCAAGGCATAGCCGCGAGTTTCCTGCATGTACTCCTGCAGCGTATGACCGTTGAGTGAAATAACCAGCGGCAGCGAATCGGTATGAATCAGTTCAACGGTATTCTCATCGTTGATGTACTGTTCCCAGAAAGGGGGCAGGTGGACTTCTACCGAATCGAGGTAGTAACGCCATTTATTCGGATCGTCGGTAGAGATGCCGTAACGCGTGATAGCGTGTGTCAGCATCATGACGTTGTTGCTTTCGGCATTCAGCGCCAGAGAGATCGGTGCCGCGCTGGCTCCCGTTGGGCCAGGCACCTGTAATACCTGCGTCAGGCTCTCAAGATAATTTTCAACGGCGCTACGTTCTTCAGGTGTGAGTTTACGCGTTTGCGCATCCGCGAAGGCGTTGGTCCAGGGCAGCTGACGCCGTCTGGATCGCACTTTTATCAGCCATCCCGCAAGTAGTGAGCAGGCCAGCAAAGCAGCTAAAAAAATCACAATGGTGCTCATGCTTTCCCCATCTTACTTAGTTTGTCAGGCGTGGTCAGTCGCACCGGACACAATACATGATTCTGCGGTTGGCTATCGGCAAGCGTGGAGTTTAACTTGAGCATCATTAAGCACATCACAGTAACCGCTGATCATAGCAAACCCTCTGAAGGCGGAATATCAGCAAATTCCTGGAGTTATTTCAACCTATTGACTTTTAATTTGATTTGAGGACGATTATTTATTAAGTTACATAAATGTAAATAACATGCAATTCACATTGCCGAAAGCGTGTCCGATATCGCACAATAACCGCTGATTTCACAGCATAGATCCCACGATGAGCAAATCATTACAAAAACCCACCATTCTGAATGTTGAAACTGTAGCCCGTTCCCGACTGTTTACCGTCGAGAGCGTGGATCTGGAGTTCAGCAATGGCGTGCGGCGTGTTTATGAACGAATGCGTCCAACCAACCGGGAAGCAGTGATGATTGTGCCGATTGTGGACGATCACCTGATCCTGATCCGCGAATACGCAGTGGGAACTGAATCCTACGAATTAGGTTTTTCGAAAGGATTAATTGATCCGGGTGAAAGCGTCTACGAAGCCGCTAACCGCGAGCTAAAAGAAGAGGTTGGATTTGGTGCGAACGATCTGACTTTTTTGAAGAAGCTCAGCATGGCACCGTCTTATTTTTCCAGCAAAATGAATATCGTGGTAGCGCAAGATCTCTACCCGGAATCACTGGAAGGCGATGAGCCAGAGCCGCTACCACAGGTGCGCTGGCCGCTGGCGCATATGATGGATTTGCTGGAAGACCCTGACTTCAACGAAGCGCGTAATGTCAGCGCGCTGTTCCTCGTGCGCGAATGGTTGAAAGGGCAGGGGCGAGTGTAAATGCGTAAAGTTCGCCTGATGCATAATGCTTATCAGGCTTACGAAGTTTCTGCAATATATTGATTTTTCTAGATGTTGCTAGACGGGTAAAGTGTTCACGCCGTATCCGGTATAAACAAAGTGCACTTTGTCAGCAAACTGAAAAAGGCGCCGAAGCGCCTTTTTAATCAGAACAATTCCTGTGCTTCGCCATTATCGATAATGGTCGTACCCACCTCGTGCACCGCTTGTTGTGTCGGCTGCGTACCTTCGATGAAATACTCTTCGCGGCTGTTGCCACCATTAGCTAACTGCCCGGTGCTGCGATCGATATTCACCGTCACAATACCCGGTGGCGGCGTTAGCGGCTGCTCCGGCACACCTTCAAGAACGGCTTTCATATAAGCGTCCCATGCAGGCTGGGCACTCTTGGCACCGCCTTCGTAACCTGAGATCTGATCTTTAATCGCTCCGGAAGCCGTTGTATGACCGAGATTACGACGGTGATCATCAAAGCCAATCCAGACCGAGGTCACAACACCCGGACCGTAACCCGAGAACCACGCATCTTTCGAACTGTTAGTGGTACCGGTTTTCCCGCCGATATCGCGACGCTGCAAATCACGACCTGCACGCCAGCCGGTACCCTGCCAGCCTGGCTCACCAAAGATATTGGTGTTCAAAGCACTCTTAATCAGGAATGCCAGCGGAGTGTTGATGACGTGCGGTGCGTACTCCTGCGCGCCAGTCTTCGCCACTAACGCCTGATTAGCCTGCTCCAGCTGCGGCATTGGTACAGAAACATTCTGCTGCTCGCGGGAGATAGCGACATCTTCAACATCGTTATTTTCCAGCACGTTCGATTTCTGCGTATCACCGTAAATCACCGGAATATCACATTCCGGGCAAGCTACTTTCGGTTTCGCTTCGAAAATCACGCCGCCCTGATCGTTTTCAATTTTGCTGATAAACCACGGGTCCACCAGGAAGCCGCCGTTCGCCATGACCGCGTAGCCACGCGCCACCTGCATTGGGGTAAAGGACGCTGAACCCAGCGCCAGCGATTCGGTGTGGACAATGTTTTGCGCCGGGAAGCCGAAGCGTTGCAGATATTCTGCAGCGTAGTCGACGCCCATCGCCCGCATTGCGCGTACCATCACCACGTTTTTCGACTGACCCAGCCCCTGACGTAAGCGAATTGGACCGGCATACTGCGGTGGTGAGTTCTTCGGCTGCCAGTCAGAACCGGCACCTGCATCCCAGCGGGAAATTGGCACATCGTTCAACATACTTGCCAGCGTCAGACCTTTATCCATCGCCGCGGTGTAGAGGAACGGTTTGATGTTGGAACCCACCTGACGCAGTGCCTGGGTGGCGCGGTTAAACTTGCTCTGATTGAAATCAAAGCCACCGACCAGCGCCATAACGGCACCATTTTGCGGATTGATCGACACCAGCGCCGAGTTCACTTCCGGCACTTGTGCCAGCCACCATGCATCGCCGACCTGACGAACCCAGATTTGCTGTCCCGTTTGCAGAACATCGGTCACTTTACGCGGCGTCGGTCCCTGCTGAGTATCCGAACGGTAAGGACGCGCCCAGCGAACGCCGTCCATACTCAATGCGACAGTCGACCCGTCCGCCAGCATTGCCGTCGCTTCCTGAGGATTGGCGCTGGTGACTGCGGCAGGCAGCAGCGGACCATAGGTCGGCAGCGCCTTCAGCGTATCGGTAATCTTGTTGTTATCCCACGCCGACTCGCCCACTTTCCACAGCACATTTGCCGGGCCGCGATAGCCGTGGCGCATGTCGTAGTCCAGCACGTTATTACGTACCGCCTGCTGCGCGGCCTGCTGCACCTTGCGGGTGATGGTGGTGTAAATGCGATAACCGTCTTCATAGGCACTTTCGCCATAACGGTTATACATCTCCTGGCGCACCATTTCGCTCAGGTACGGCGCAGAGAAAGCAATCTCCGGCGCGTGATAGTTAGCGTTAATCGCCTCAGTGCGTGTCTGATCGAACTGTTGTTGGGTGATATACCCTTCATCCTGCATCCGCGACAGCACGACGTTACGCCGCGCGACGGCACGATCCATCGAGTAGAGCGGGTTGAAGGTGGAAGGCGCTTTCGGCAGCCCGGCTATCACCGCCATTTCGTTCAGCGTCAGTTGGTCGACCGTTTTTCCGAAATAGACTTGTGCCGCAGCACCGACACCATAGGCGCGGTAACCAAGGTAAATCTTGTTCAGATAAAGCTCGAGGATCTCGTCTTTCGTCAGCAGCTGTTCAATGCGAATCGCGAGGAAGACTTCCTTAATCTTACGCATCAGCGTGCGTTCTGGACTGAGGAAGAAGTTTCTCGCCAGCTGCTGGGTAATGGTACTTGCCCCTTGTGACGCGTGACCGGAGAACAGCGCCACGCTTGCTGCACGGAAGATCCCCACCGGGTCAACGCCGTGATGCTCGTAGAAGCGGCTGTCTTCTGTCGCGATAAAGGCTTTCACCATCTCCGGTGGGATTTGATCCAACGTAACCGGAATACGACGTTTCTCACCGTATTGAGCAATCAGCTCGCCATCGGCGCTGTAAATCTGCATCGGAATTTGCAGGCGAACATCTTTTAATGTCGCCACATCCGGCAGTTGTGGCTCGATGTAGCGGTATAGGCCATAAATCGAGCCTGCTCCCAGCAGAATGCAACAGACTGCAAGGATCAAAAAATACTTTACGAACTTCACTGGAAATTTCCCATTTAGTTTCATTTGGGCAGTTTATAAACAAACGCGCGGTAGTATAAAGGCAAGCCAGACGCATTGATATACCCGTCAGAGTGACGGGTGATAAGGAGATCATCACAATGGCATTTAAGATCTGGCAAATTGGTTTGCATTTACAACAGCAAGAAGCGTTAGCGGTTGCGATCGTGCGGGACGCAAAAGAATGCTTTTTGCAACGCTGGTGGCGGTTGCCGTTGGCGCACGACATTATCAAAGATGGGCGGATTGTTGATGCGCAGCGGCTGGCTAAAACGTTGTTGCCGTGGAGTCGCGAACTGCCGCAGCGCCATCACATCATGTTGGCGTTTCCCTCCAGTCGCACATTACAGCGGTCATTTCCGCGCCCGTCGATGTCCCTCGGTGAGCGGGAGCAAATGGCCTGGCTGTCTGGGACGATGGCCCGCGAGCTGGATATGGATCCGGACTCCCTGCGCTTCGATTACAGCGAAGACTCACTCAGCCCCGCTTATAACGTGACTGCCGCGCAAAGCAAAGAGCTGGCAACGCTACTTACTCTGGCAGAAAGGTTGCGTGTTCATGTGAGCGCGATCACCCCGGATGCCAGTGCATTACAGCAATTCCTGCCTTTTTTACCTTCTCATCAGCAATGTCTGGCCTGGCGTGATAACGAACAGTGGCTGTGGGCGACGCGCTATAGCTGGGGGCGCAAACTGGCGGTAGGGATGACTAGCGCGAAGGAGCTGGCGGCAGCGTTATCCGTTGATCCCGACAGCGTCGCGATATGTGGCGAAGGCGGATTTGATCCCTGGGAGGCCGTTTCTGTTCGTCAGCCGCCGCTACCGCCGCCTGGTGGAGACTTTGCCATCGCGCTGGGGCTGGCGCTTGGGAAGGCGTACTGATGAACCCGCCAATTAATTTTTTGCCCTGGCGACAGCAACGCCGGACCGCTTTTCTGCGTTTCTGGTTGCTGATGTTCGTTGCGCCTCTGCTGCTGGCCGTCGGGATAACGCTAATACTGCGTCTGACAGGCAGCGCCGAAGCGCGCATAGACGCCGTTTTGCTTCAGGGGGAACAACAACTCGCCCACAGCTTACAGATAACGAAACCACGTTTGCTGGAGCAACAGCAGTTACGCGAACAGCGTTTGCAACGGCAGCGCCAGCGACAATTTACCCGCGACTGGCAATCTGCGCTGGAAGCTCTGGCGGCGCTTTTACCCGAGCACGCCTGGCTGACAACGATAAGCTGGCAGCAGGGAACGCTGGAGATCAAGGGGCTTACAACAAGCATTACCGCGTTAAACGCACTGGAAACGTCACTCCGCCAGGATGCTTCTTTTCATCTCAATCAGCGGGGGGCCACGCAGCAGGATGCGCAGGGACGCTGGCAATTTGAGTATCAGTTAACAAGGAAGGTTAGCGATGAACATGTTCTTTGACTGGTGGTTCGCCACATCACCCCGTCTCCGCCAGCTTTGCTGGGCAGTCTGGTTGCTGATGTTAGTTACGCTCATTTTTCTGTCATCGACACACCAGGAAGAGAGCGACGCATTAATTCGACTACGGGCAAGTCATCACCAGCAGTGGGCCGCACTGTATCGCCTGGTAGACACCACTCCCTTCAGCGAGGAAAAAACGCTGCCCTTTTCGCCACTGGATTTTCAGTTATCCGGCGCGCAACTGGTTTCCTGGCATCCATCCGCGCAGGGAGGCGAGTTGGCGTTGAAAACGCTGTGGGAAGCAGTGCCGTCGGCATTTACACGGCTGGCAGAGCGCAACGTCAGCGTGAGCCGTTTTTCGTTAAGCGTGGAAGGTGATGATCTTTTGTTCACGCTACAACTGGAGACGCCGCATGAGGGTTAAACGCTGGTTGTTGGCAGGTGTTGCATTGTGCCTTTTAACCGGTATGCGTGACCCTTTTAAACCGCCGGAAGATCTATGCCGGATTAGCGAACTTAGCCAGTGGCGCTATCAGGGGATGGTAGGGCGAGGCGAGCACATCATCGGTGTAATAAAAGACGGGCAAAAGAAATGGCGACGGGTGCAGCAAAACGATGTGCTGGAAAACGGCTGGACAATTTTACAGCTGACGCCAGACGCACTAACGCTGGGAACCGGGACAAACTGCGAACCGCCACAATGGTTGTGGCAACGGCAAGGAGATACAAATGAAGCAATGGATAGCCGCACTACTGTTGATGCTGATACCCGGCGTACAAGCGGCAAAGCCGCAAAAAGTGACGCTGATAGTGGATGACGTTCCGGTAGCTCAGGTGTTGCAGGCGCTGGCTGAACAGGAGAAGTTGAACCTGGTCGTGTCGCCAGACGTCAGCGGTACGGTGTCGTTACATCTAACAGATGTTCCCTGGAAGCAGGCACTACAAACTGTAGTGAAAAGCGCCGGACTGATAACGCGCCAGGAGGGCAACATTCTCTCAGTGCATTCCATTGCCTGGCAGAATAACAATATCGCCCGCCAGGAGGCGGAGCAGGCGCGGGCGCAGGCAAATCTGCCGCTGGAAAATCGCAGTATAACCCTGCAATACGCCGACGCGGGAGAACTGGCGAAAGCGGGGGAGAAGCTACTGAGTGCCAAAGGGAGTATGACCGTCGATAAACGCACCAATCGCCTTTTGCTACGAGATAACAAAACGGCGTTAAGCGCACTTGAACAGTGGGTAGCGCAAATGGATCTGCCGGTCGGGCAGGTTGAGCTGTCGGCGCATATTGTCACCATTAATGAAAAAAGTTTGCGTGAGTTAGGCGTGAAATGGACGCTGGCCGATGCGCAACACGCTGGTGGCGTTGGGCAAGTCACCACGCTTGGTAGCGACCTCTCCGTAGCGACGGCGACAACGCATGTCGGTTTTAACATTGGGCGCATCAACGGACGTTTGCTGGATCTTGAGCTTTCTGCGCTCGAACAAAAACAGCAGCTGGATATTATCGCTAGTCCGCGTCTGCTGGCCTCACATCTTCAGCCTGCCAGCATTAAACAGGGGAGCGAAATTCCATATCAGGTTTCCAGCGGGGAAAGTGGCGCGACGTCGGTGGAATTTAAAGAGGCCGTCCTGGGGATGGAGGTCACGCCCACGGTGTTACAAAAAGGTCGCATCCGGCTGAAATTACACATCAGCCAGAACGTTCCGGGGCAGGTGCTACAGCAGGCTGATGGCGAAGTGCTGGCGATTGATAAGCAGGAGATCGAAACGCAGGTCGAGGTCAAAAGCGGAGAAACGTTGGCGCTGGGCGGCATTTTTACCCGTAAAAATAAATCGGGTCAGGATAGCGTACCGTTGCTTGGCGACATTCCCTTGTTCGGGCAATTATTTCGTCATGACGGAAAAGAAGATGAACGACGCGAGTTAGTGGTGTTTATCACGCCACGACTGGTTTCCAGTGAGTAAACAGCCGTAAAAGCGGTAATGTTTTTACGCTGAACGTGTTTCATCTATTTGACGCGCGCAGGTATTTAGCATACAAGGAGTACCGATTTGAGAGTTGGTGCTCTTCGCTGCCTGCGTTCCATGATGATGATTTATCATTCAGGCGGCATTTTGCTGTCTTTTTTACGCTAATCTTACCCGGTGATTTATCGCCAGAGCGGTGGTAGCAAGGCAGCGCGCTTGCAGCGACCAGATATGCAGAGGGATGGGTGATTTATTCAGTTGCCAAACCCGCTGGAGTATTGAGATAATTTTCAGTCTGACTCTCGCAATATCTTATGAGGTTTCAGTTCATGTCCTGCGGCGCTCTCTGAGCGAAGCGGGTTTATCATTAACGAATAGTCTTAGTAGTACCGAAAAAATGGCAGAGAAACGCAATATCTTTCTGGTTGGGCCTATGGGTGCCGGAAAAAGCACTATTGGGCGCCAGTTAGCTCAACAACTCAATATGGAATTTTACGATTCCGATCAAGAGATTGAGAAACGAACCGGAGCTGATGTGGGCTGGGTTTTCGATTTAGAAGGCGAAGAAGGCTTCCGCGATCGCGAAGAAAAGGTCATCAATGAGTTGACCGAGAAACAGGGTATTGTGCTGGCTACTGGCGGCGGCTCTGTGAAATCCCGTGAAACGCGTAACCGTCTTTCCGCTCGTGGCGTTGTCGTTTATCTTGAAACGACCATCGAAAAGCAACTTGCACGCACGCAGCGTGATAAAAAACGCCCGTTGCTGCACGTTGAAACACCGCCACGTGAAGTTCTGGAAGCGTTGGCCAATGAACGCAATCCGCTGTATGAAGAGATTGCCGACGTGACCATTCGTACTGATGATCAAAGCGCTAAAGTGGTCGCTAACCAGATTATTCACATGCTGGAAAGCAACTAATTCTGGCTTTATATACACTCGTCTGCGGGTACAGTAATTAAGGTGGATGTCGCGTTATGGAGAGGATTGTCGTTACTCTCGGGGAACGTAGTTACCCAATTACCATCGCATCTGGTTTGTTTAATGAACCAGCTTCATTCTTACCGCTGAAATCGGGCGAGCAGGTCATGTTGGTCACCAACGAAACCCTGGCTCCTCTGTATCTCGATAAGGTCCGCGGCGTACTTGAACAGGCGGGTGTTAACGTCGATAGCGTTATCCTCCCTGACGGCGAGCAGTATAAAAGCCTGGCTGTACTCGATACCGTCTTTACGGCGTTGTTACAAAAGCCGCATGGTCGCGATACTACGCTGGTGGCGCTTGGCGGCGGCGTAGTGGGCGATCTGACCGGCTTAGCGGCGGCGAGTTATCAGCGCGGTGTTCGTTTCATTCAAGTCCCGACGACGTTACTGTCGCAGGTCGATTCCTCCGTTGGCGGCAAAACTGCGGTCAACCATCCCCTCGGTAAAAACATGATTGGCGCGTTCTACCAGCCTGCTTCAGTGGTGGTGGATCTCGACTGTCTGAAAACGCTTCCCCCGCGTGAGTTAGCGTCGGGGCTGGCAGAAGTCATCAAATACGGCATTATTCTTGACGGTGCGTTTTTTAACTGGCTGGAAGAGAATCTGGATGCGTTGTTGCGTCTGGACGGTCCGGCAATGGCGTACTGTATTCGCCGTTGTTGTGAACTGAAGGCAGAAGTTGTCGCCGCCGACGAGCGCGAAACCGGGTTACGTGCTTTACTGAATCTGGGACACACCTTTGGTCATGCCATTGAAGCTGAAATGGGGTATGGCAATTGGTTACATGGTGAAGCGGTCGCTGCGGGTATGGTGATGGCGGCGCGGACGTCGGAACGTCTCGGGCAGTTTAGTTCTGCCGAAACGCAGCGTATTATAACCCTGCTCACGCGGGCTGGGTTACCGGTCAATGGGCCGCGCGAAATGTCCGCGCAGGCGTATTTACCGCATATGCTGCGTGACAAGAAAGTCCTTGCGGGAGAGATACGCTTAATTCTTCCGTTGGCAATTGGTAAGAGTGAAGTTCGCAGCGGCGTTTCGCACGAGCTTGTTCTTAACGCCATTGCCGATTGTCAATCAGCGTAACAACAAGAAAGGTCAGGCCGCTTATCAAGCGGTCTATTAGCTTCAGGTTAATTGCAACGTGGTAAGCATTAACCTTTTAGTGGGGTGTTAAATGGATGAATTCAAACCAGAAGACGAGCTGAAACCCGATCCCAGCGATCGTCGTACTGGTCGTTCTCGTCAATCTTCTGAACGTTCTGAGCGTACTGAACGTGGCGAACCGCAGATCAATTTTGATGATATTGAACTTGATGACACTGACGATCGCCGTCCGACTCGTGCGCAAAAAGAGCGCAATGAGGAACCGGAAATCGAAGAAGAAATTGACGAATCCGAAGATGAAACCGTGGATGAAGAGCGCGTAGAGCGTCGTCCGCGTAAGCGCAAAAAAGCAGCCAGTAAACCCGCTTCTCGTCAGTATATGATGATGGGCGTCGGCATTCTGGTTCTACTGCTGTTGATCATCGGTATCGGTTCTGCGCTAAAAGCCCCCTCGACCACTTCCAGCGATCAAACCGCGTCTGGCGAGAAGAGTATTGATCTTGCTGGCAATGCGACCGATCAGGCGAATGGCGTGCAGCCAGCGCCGGGAACCACGTCTGCGGAAAATACTCAGCAGGATGTTTCTCTGCCACCGATCTCTTCTACGCCGACTCAAGGGCAAACCCCGGTCGCAACGGATGGTCAACAACGTGTTGAAGTGCAGGGTGACCTGAACAATGCGCTGACCCAGCCACAAAATCAGCAACAGTTGAACAATGTGGCGGTCAATTCTACATTGCCGACTGAACCCGCGACTGTCGCGCCAGTACGCAATGGCAATGCATCGCGTGACACGGCGAAAACGCAAACTGCTGAACGTCCGGCCACTACGCGTCCAGCTCGTCAGCAGGCGGTGATTGAACCGAAAAAACCGCAAGCAACCGTGAAAACGGAACCGAAGCCGGTAGCACAGACGCCGAAGCGTACTGAACCAGCTGCCCCTGTGGCGAGCACGAAGGCACCGGCTGCGACTTCTACGCCAGCCGCAACGCCAGCACCAAAAGAGACGGCGACTACGGCTCCAGTACAGACGGCATCCCCGGCGCAAACCACGGCAACACCAGCCGCTGGAGGGAAGACCGCAGGTAATGTTGGTTCGTTGAAATCGGCACCGTCCAGCCATTACACTCTGCAGCTGAGCAGTTCCTCTAACTACGACAACCTGAACGGTTGGGCGAAGAAAGAGAATCTGAAAAACTACGTTGTCTATGAAACGACGCGTAATGGTCAGCCGTGGTATGTCCTGGTTTCTGGCGTGTACGCTTCGAAAGAAGAGGCGAAAAAAGCGGTATCTACATTGCCAGCAGATGTTCAGGCCAAAAACCCGTGGGCGAAACCGCTGCGTCAGGTACAGGCCGATCTGAAGTAATCAAGGTTATCTCCCGCAATGGTTTATCGTTGCGGGAGTTGCCTGAAGCGCTGGATGCTGTCGGAGCTTTCTCCACAGCCGGAGAAGGTGTAATTAGTTAGTCAGCATGAAGAAAAATCGCGCTTTTTTGAAGTGGGCAGGGGGCAAGTATCCCCTGCTTGATGATATTAAACGGCATTTGCCCAAGGGCGAATGTCTGGTTGAGCCTTTTGTAGGTGCCGGGTCGGTGTTTCTCAACACCGACTTTTCTCGTTATATCCTTGCCGATATCAATAGCGACCTGATCAGTCTCTATAACATTGTGAAGATGCGTACTGATGAGTACGTACAGGCCGCTCGCGAGCTGTTTGTTCCCGAAACAAATTGCGCCGAGGTTTACTATCAGTTCCGCGAAGAGTTCAACAAAAGCCAGGATCCGTTCCGTCGGGCGGTACTGTTTTTATATTTGAACCGCTACGGTTACAACGGCCTGTGTCGTTACAATCTGCGCGGTGAGTTTAACGTGCCGTTCGGCCGCTACAAAAAACCCTATTTCCCGGAAGCAGAGTTGTATCACTTCGCTGAAAAAGCGCAGAATGCCTTTTTCTATTGTGAGTCTTACGCCGATAGCATGGCGCGCGCAGATGATGCATCCGTCGTCTATTGCGATCCGCCTTATGCACCGCTGTCTGCGACCGCCAACTTTACGGCGTATCACACAAACAGTTTTACGCTTGAACAACAAGCGCATCTGGCGGAGATCGCCGAAGGTCTGGTTGAGCGCCATATTCCTGTGCTGATCTCCAATCACGATACGATGTTAACGCGTGAGTGGTATCAGCGCGCAAAATTGCATGTCGTCAAAGTTCGACGCAGTATAAGCAGCAACGGCGGCACACGTAAAAAGGTGGACGAACTGCTGGCTTTGTACAAACCAGGAGTCGTTTCACCCGCGAAAAAATAATTCTCAAGGAGAAGCGGATGAAACAGTATTTGATTGCCCCCTCAATTCTGTCGGCTGATTTTGCCCGCCTGGGTGAAGATACCGCAAAAGCCCTGGCAGCTGGCGCTGATGTCGTGCATTTTGACGTCATGGATAACCACTATGTTCCCAATCTGACGATTGGGCCAATGGTGCTGAAATCCTTGCGTAACTATGGCATTACCGCCCCTATCGACGTACACCTGATGGTGAAACCTGTCGATCGCATTGTTCCTGATTTCGCTGCCGCTGGTGCCAGCATCATTACCTTTCATCCAGAAGCCTCCGAGCATGTTGACCGCACGCTGCAACTGATTAAAGAAAATGGCTGTAAAGCGGGTCTGGTATTTAACCCGGCGACACCTCTGAGCTATCTGGATTACGTGATGGATAAGCTGGATGTGATCCTGCTGATGTCCGTCAATCCTGGTTTCGGCGGTCAGTCTTTCATTCCTCAAACACTGGATAAACTGCGCGAAGTACGTCGTCGTATCGACGAGTCTGGCTTTGACATTCGTCTGGAAGTGGACGGTGGCGTGAAGGTGAACAACATTGGCGAAATCGCTGCGGCGGGCGCGGATATGTTCGTCGCCGGTTCGGCAATCTTCGACCAGCCAGACTATAAAAAAGTCATTGATGAAATGCGCAGTGAACTGGCAAAGGTAAGTCATGAGTAAGTTTGAAGATATTCGCGGCGTCGCTTTTGATCTCGACGGTACGCTGGTGGACAGTGCTCCCGGTCTTGCTGCTGCGGTAGATATGGCGCTGTATGCGTTGGAGTTACCCGTCGCAGGTGAAGAACGCGTTATTACCTGGATTGGTAACGGCGCAGATGTTCTGATGGAGCGCGCATTGACCTGGGCGCGTCAGGAACGTGCGACTCTGCGTAAAACAATGGGTAAACCGCCCGTTGATGACGACATTCCGGCAGAAGAACAGGTACGTATTCTGCGTAAACTGTTCGATCGCTATTATGGCGAGGTTGCCGAAGAGGGGACGTTTTTGTTCCCGCACGTTGCCGATACGTTGGGCGCGTTGCAGGCTAAAGGCCTGCCGCTAGGCCTGGTCACCAACAAACCGACGCCGTTCGTCGCGCCGCTGCTCGAAGCCTTAGATATTGCCAAATACTTTAGCGTGGTTATCGGCGGCGATGATGTGCAAAACAAAAAACCTCATCCGGACCCGCTGTTACTGGTGGCTGAGCGGATGGGAATTGCCCCACAACAGATGCTGTTTGTCGGCGACTCACGCAATGATATTCAGGCGGCAAAAGCGGCAGGTTGCCCATCCGTTGGCTTAACCTACGGATATAACTACGGCGAGGCTATCGATCTCAGCCAGCCTGATGTAATTTATCAGTCTATAAATGACCTTCTGCCCGCATTAGGGCTTCCGCATAGCGAAAATCAGGAATCGAAAAATGACTAAGCCCATCGTTTTTAGTGGCGCACAGCCCTCAGGTGAATTGACCATTGGTAACTACATGGGTGCGCTGCGTCAGTGGGTAAACATGCAGGATGACTACCATTGCATTTACTGTATCGTTGACCAACACGCGATCACCGTGCGCCAGGATGCACAGAAGCTGCGTAAAGCGACGCTGGATACGCTGGCCTTGTATCTGGCATGTGGTATCGATCCTGAGAAAAGCACCATTTTTGTTCAGTCCCACGTACCGGAACATGCGCAGTTAGGCTGGGCACTGAACTGCTATACCTACTTCGGCGAGCTGAGCCGCATGACGCAGTTTAAAGATAAATCTGCGCGTTATGCCGAGAACATCAACGCTGGTCTGTTTGACTATCCGGTGCTGATGGCGGCGGACATCCTGCTGTATCAAACTAATCTGGTACCGGTGGGTGAAGACCAGAAACAGCACCTCGAACTGAGCCGCGATATTGCCCAGCGTTTCAACGCGCTGTATGGCGAGATCTTTAAGGTGCCGGAGCCGTTTATTCCGAAATCTGGCGCGCGCGTAATGTCGCTGCTGGAGCCGACCAAGAAGATGTCCAAGTCTGACGATAACCGCAATAACGTTATTGGCCTGCTGGAAGATCCGAAATCGGTAGTGAAGAAAATCAAACGCGCGGTCACTGACTCCGACGAGCCGCCGGTAGTTCGCTACGATGTGCAGAACAAAGCGGGCGTTTCCAACCTGCTGGATATCCTTTCTGCGGTAACGGGCCAGAGCATCCCGGAACTGGAAAAACAGTTCGAAGGCAAGATGTATGGTCATCTGAAAGGCGAAGTGGCTGATGCCGTTTCCGGTATGCTGACTGAATTGCAGGAACGCTATCACCGTTTCCGCAACGATGAAGCCTTCCTGCAACAAGTGATGAAAGATGGCGCGGAAAAAGCCAGCGCGCACGCTTCCCGTACGCTAAAAGCGGTATACGAAGCGATTGGTTTTGTGGCGAAGCCGTAATTCACTATTGCTGGCAAATTGCGCTTTGTTCATGCCGGATGCGGCGTGAACGCCTTATCCGGCCTACAAAGTAATGCACATATTGCAAGGAAATGTAGGCCTGATAAGCGTAGCGCATCAGGCAATTTTGCTTTTATCATCACTCTGAAACCGGGGAAACCCGGTTTTTTTATCCTCATTTGCAATAATCCGAAAAAATGTGAAGTGCCTCGCCGTTTCCACATCTCGCTGTTGCGCCTTATCTTCAAATTCCTGAAGATATAAATATTCAATTTACTGAAAATTTATTATGCGTCGAACGTTTATCAAAAAAGAAGGCGTCGTCATCACGACGCTGGCCCGTTATTTGTTGGGTGAAAAATGCGGTAATAGGTTGAAAACCATAGATGAGCTGGCAACTGAATGCCGTTCATCCGTTGGCCTGACGCAGGCCGCGTTGAAAACGCTGGAATCAAGCGGAGCGATACGGATTGAACGCCGTGGGCGTAATGGCAGTTATCTGGTCGAGATGGATAACAAAGCATTACTGACTCATGTGGATATCAACAACGTGGTGTGTGCGATGCCCTTGCCCTATACCCGTTTGTACGAAGGCCTGGCGAGCGGATTGAAAGCTCAGTTTGATGGCATTCCTTTTTACTATGCGCATATGCGCGGCGCGGATATTCGCGTGGAGTGTCTGCTTAATGGCGTGTATGACATGGCGGTGGTTTCCCGACTGGCGGCGGAAAGTTATCTCACGCAAAAAGGGTTATGCCTCGCGCTGGAGTTGGGGCCGCACACCTACGTTGGCGAACACCAGTTGATTTGCCGTAAAGGCGAGTCCGCAAATGTGAAGCGCGTGGGGCTGGATAACCGTTCGGCGGATCAGAAAATCATGACCGATGTCTTTTTTGGCGATAGTGATGTGGAACGAGTCGATCTCTCTTATCACGAGAGTTTACAACGCATTGTTAAAGGCGATGTTGATGCGGTTATCTGGAACGTGGTGGCGGAAAACGAACTGACCATGCTGGGATTAGAGGCGACGCCGCTCACAGACGATCCGCGATTTTTACAGGCCACCGAAGCCGTGGTCCTGACGCGAGTCGATGATTACCCAATGCAACAACTGCTGCGTGCCGTTGTAGATAAACACGCCCTGCTTGCCCATCAACAACGGGTGGTGAGTGGGGAACAGGAACCGAGTTATTAAACGAAAGGCATCTGATATGGAAACCAGACTCAACCTGCTTTGCGATGCAGGCGTTATTGATAAGGACATCTGCAAAGGCATGATGCAGGTCGTCAACGTACTGGAAACAGAGTGCCATCTGCCGGTGCGCAGTGAGCAAGGAACGATGGCGATGACACATATGGCGAGTGCACTGATGCGCAGTCGCCGTGGTGAAGAAATTGAGCCACTGGATAACGAGTTGCTGGCAGAGCTGGCGCAATCCAGCCACTGGCAAGCCGTTGTGCAATTGCATCAGGTGTTGTTGAAGGAATTCGCACTGGAAGTTAACCCGTGTGAAGAAGGCTATTTGCTGGCCAACCTTTATGGATTATGGATGGCTGCTAACGAAGAGGTTTGAAGCTCCCGACAAATCCACGTCGCACAACCTAAATATTCAAAAAAATGAATATTTAATTCAAGGAACAGAAACGAGGCAACAAGATGTTTGTAGAAGCATTGAAACGCCAGAACCCGGCGCTGATTTCCGCCGCACTAAGCCTGTGGCAGCAGGGCAAGATCGCCCCGGACAGCTGGGTGATCGACGTGGATCAGATACTGGAAAACGGTAAGCGGCTGATTGAGACGGCGCGGCTTTACGGCATTGAACTGTATCTGATGACCAAGCAGTTTGGTCGTAATCCGTGGCTGGCGGAAAAATTGCTGGCATTAGGCTACAGCGGCATTGTGGCGGTGGATTACAAAGAGGCGCGAGTCATGCGCCGCGCTGGTTTGCCTGTGGCGCATCAGGGGCATCTGGTACAAATCCCTTGTCATCAGGTTGCTGACGCCGTTGAACAGGGCACCGACGTCATCACCGTGTTTACTCTCGACAAAGCGCGGGAAGTTTCTGCGGCGGCGGTGAAGGCCGGGCGAATCCAGTCTGTGCTGCTTAAAGTTTATAGCGACGATGATTTTCTTTATCCGGGCCAGGAGAGCGGTTTTGCCCTCAAGGTGTTGCCGGAGATTGTCGCCGAAATCCAGAATCTGCCAGGGCTGCATTTAGCCGGACTTACCCATTTCCCTTGCCTGCTTTGGGATAAGGCTGTCGGAAAAGTTTTGCCGACACCGAATCTTCACACGCTGATACAGGCACGGGATCAACTGGCGAAATCTGGTATTGCACTTGAGCAACTGAACGCGCCTTCAGCGACCAGCTGCACTTCGCTGCCATTACTGGCGCAATACGGTGTGACTCATGCCGAACCCGGTCATGCGCTGACGGGCACTATTCCGGCAAACCAGCAGGGCGATCAGCCTGAACGTATCGCGATGCTCTGGTTAAGTGAAATCTCCCATCATTTCCGTGGCGACAGCTACTGCTACGGCGGCGGTTACTATCGTCGTGGTCATGCGCAACATGCGCTGGTGTTTACGCCAGAAAATCAAAAGATTACTGAAACCAATCTCAAAACTGTGGATGACAGCAGTATCGACTACACCCTGCCGCTGGCAGGCGAGTATCCGGTGAGCAGTGCAGTGGTGCTCTGTTTCCGCACGCAGATTTTTGTCACCCGTAGCGATGTGGTGCTGGTGTCCGGTATTCACCGTGGCGAACCGAAAATCGTTGGTCGTTATGACAGTCTTGGAAACTCTCTGGGGGCGTAATGGCGCGATTTGTGGTGTTAGTGATTGATAGCTTTGGCGTAGGGGCAATGAAAGATGTCACGCTGGTGCGTCCGCAAGATGCGGGAGCGAATACCTGTGGTCACATCCTGAGCCAGTTGCCGCATTTGCAGCTATCAACGCTGGAGAAGCTGGGGCTAATCAACGCATTGGGTTATGCGCCAGGCGATATGCAGCCGTCAGATTCCGCAACCTGGGGCGTGGCAGAGCTGCAACATGAAGGTGGCGATACCTTTATGGGGCATCAGGAAATTTTAGGCACGCGCCCGTTACCGCCGCTGCGGATGCCTTTTTGCGATGTGATTGACCGTGTTGAGCAGGCATTAGTATCCGCCGGTTGGCAGGTGGAGCGCCGTGGCGATGAACTGCAATTTCTGTGGGTCAATCAGGCGGTTGCGATTGGCGATAATCTCGAGGCGGATTTAGGCCAGGTCTATAACATTACCGCCAATCTCTCTGTGATCTCTTTTGACGACGCAATCAAAATTGGTCGTATCGTGCGTGAGCAGGTACAGGTCGGTCGGGTCATTACATTTGGTGGCCTGTTAACCGACAGTCAACGCATTCTCGATGCCGCAGAAAGCAAAGAAGGGCGCTTTATTGGTATCAATGCGCCGCGTTCTGGCGCTTATGACAACGGTTTCCAGGTCGTGCATATGGGCTATGGCGTCGATGAAAAAGTGCAGGTGCCACAAAAACTGTATGAAGCAGGCGTGCCAACCGTGCTGGTGGGTAAGGTGGCAGATATCGTCAACAATCCTTATGGCGTGAGCTGGCAAAATCTGGTGGATAGCCAGCGGATTATGGATATCACCCTCAACGAATTTAACACCCATCCGACGGCGTTTATTTGCACCAACATTCAGGAAACCGACCTCGCTGGTCATGCAGAAGACGTCGCACGTTATGCCGAACGTTTGCAGGTCGTTGACCGTAACCTTGCCCGGCTTGTTGAGGCGATGCAGCCAGATGATTGCCTGGTCGTGATGGCGGATCACGGCAACGATCCGACCATTGGTCACAGCCACCATACCCGCGAAGTGGTGCCAGTGCTGGTTTATCAGCAAGGGATGATCGCTACGCAGCTCGGTGTGCGCACCACGCTTTCTGATGTGGGGGCTACCGTGTGTGAATTTTTCCGCGCGCCACCGCCACAAAATGGTCGCTCTTTTCTTTCCTCCCTCCGGTTTGCAGGAGACACCCTATGAGTTTTGATCCGACGGGTTACACCCTCGCCCATGAGCATCTGCATATTGATCTCTCCGGCTTTAAAAACAACGTGGACTGCCGCCTTGATCAGTATGCGTTCATTTGCCAGGAGATGAACGACCTGATGACCCGGGGCGTGCGTAATGTGATTGAGATGACCAACCGTTACATGGGGCGCAATGCGCAATTTATGCTTGATGTAATGCGCGAGACGGGGATCAACGTGGTGGCCTGTACCGGTTATTACCAGGACGCGTTTTTCCCGGAACATGTGGCGACCCGCAGCGTGCAGGAACTGGCGCAGGAGATGGTCGATGAAATTGAACAGGGTATCGATGGCACGGAGCTGAAAGCCGGGATCATCGCGGAGATCGGCACCAGCGAAGGAAAGATTACGCCGCTGGAAGAGAAGGTATTTATTGCCGCTGCGCTGGCGCATAACCAGACCGGACGCCCGATCTCCACGCATACGTCGTTCAGCACGATGGGGCTGGAGCAACTGGCGTTGCTACAAGCCCACGGGGTTGATCTTTCGCGCGTCACCGTTGGTCACTGCGATCTGAAAGACAACCTCGACAACATTTTGAAGATGATCGATCTCGGCGCGTACGTGCAGTTCGACACCATTGGTAAGAACAGTTACTACCCGGACGAAAAGCGTATTGCGATGCTTCATGCGCTACGTGACCGTGGGTTGCTGAACCGCGTCATGCTGTCGATGGATATTACGCGCCGCTCCCATTTAAAAGCCAATGGTGGTTATGGCTATGACTATTTATTGACCACCTTTATTCCGCAATTGCGCCAGTCAGGATTCAGTCAGGCCGATGTGGATGTGATGTTACGTGAAACTCCCTCTCAATTTTTCCAATAAGGACAGACTCATGAAAAAGATTGGCGTTGCAGGCTTACAGCGTGAGCAGATTAAAAAAACCATTGAAGCGACGGCTCCTGGCAGTTTTGAAGTTTTCATTCACAACGACATGGAAGCGGCAATGAAAGTGAAATCCGGGCAACTGGATTACTACATCGGTGCGTGTAATACCGGTGCGGGCGCGGCATTGTCGATTGCCATCGCGGTGATTGGCTATAACAAAAGTTGCACCATTGCCAAACCAGGCATTAAAGCGAAAGACGAGCATATCGCCAAAATGATCGCTGAAGGAAAAGTGGCGTTTGGCCTTTCCGTTGAGCACGTCGAACACGCGATTCCGATGCTGATTAACCATCTGAAATAAAAGGCACGACTATGGATCTGTATATTCAGATTATCGTGGTGGCGTGCCTGACGGGTATGACATCGCTTCTGGCGCATCGCTCGGCGGCTGTTTTTCATGACGGCATCCGCCCGACGCCCGATCCTGCCGCAACTGATTGAAGGCTATATGAACCGTCGCGAGGCGGGGAGTATCGCTTTTGGTCTGAGCATTGGTTTTGTGGCCTCGGTGGGGATCTCTTTTACCCTGAAAACCGGGCTGCTAAACGCATGGTTACTCTTTCTTCCTACCGATATCCTCGGCGTACTGGCGATAAACAGCCTGATGGCGTTTGGTCTTGGCGCTATCTGGGGCGTGTTGATCCTTACTTGCCTGTTGCCAGTAAACCAGCTGCTGACCGCGCTGCCGGTGGATGTATTAGGTAGCCTCGGGGAATTAAGCTCGCCGGTGGTTTCTGCTTTTGCACTCTTCCCGTTGGTGGCGATTTTCTACCAGTTTGGCTGGAAGCAAAGTCTGGTCGCCGCCGTGGTTGTTCTGATGACCCGTGTGGTAGTCGTGCGCTATTTCCCACATCTTAACCCTGAATCCATCGAAATCTTTATTGGCATGGTGATGCTGCTGGGAATCGCGATAACTCACGACCTGCGTCATCGTGATGAAAATGACATCGATGCCAGCGGGCTTTCGGTGTTTGAAGAGCGCACGTCGCGGATTATCAAAAACTTACCCTATATCGCCATCGTGGGAGCATTGATTGCCGCCGTTGCCAGTATGAAGATTTTCGCCGGCAGTGAAGTGTCGATCTTCACTCTGGAGAAAGCGTACTCCGCAGGCGTAACGCCGGAACAATCGCAAACGCTGATCAACCAGGCTGCTCTGGCGGAGTTTATGCGCGGACTGGGTTTTGTGCCGTTGATTGCCACCACCGCGTTAGCCACCGGCGTATATGCAGTTGCGGGCTTTACCTTTGTTTATGCGGTGGGCTATCTCTCGCCGAATCCGATGGTTGCGGCGGTATTAGGCGCAGTGGTTATTTCGGCAGAAGTCCTGTTACTTCGTTCGATCGGCAAATGGCTGGGGCGCTATCCGTCGGTGCGTAATGCGTCGGATAACATCCGTAACGCCATGAATATGCTGATGGAAGTGGCGCTGCTGGTCGGTTCGATTTTCGCAGCAATTAAAATGGCGGGTTATACCGGATTCTCTATCGCGGTTGCCATTTACTTCCTCAACGAATCCCTGGGCCGTCCGGTACAGAAAATGGCGGCACCGGTCGTGGCCGTAATGATCACCGGTATTCTGCTGAATGTTCTTTACTGGCTTGGCCTGTTCGTTCCGGCTTAAGGAAGGCACCTATGAAGACGTTTCCTCTGCAAAGCCTGACGATTATTGAGGCGCAGCAAAAGCAGTTTGCGCTGGTGGATAGCATTTGTCGCCATTTCCCCGGCAGCGAGTTTCTTACTGGCGGTGATTTAGGCTTAACGCCAGGACTGAATCAACCGCGCGTTACCCAGCGTGTGGAACAGGTGCTGGCTGATGCATTTCACGCACAGGCTGCGGCGCTGGTGCAGGGCGCGGGGACTGGCGCGATTCGCGCCGGGCTGGCGGCTTTGCTCAAACCGGGGCAGCGTCTTCTGGTGCATGACGCGCCTGTTTACCCGACGACACGGGTTATTATTGAGCAGATGGGGCTGACGCTTATTACTGTTGATTTCAATGACCTGTCGGCACTGAAGCAGGTCGTCGACGAGCAACAACCGGATGCGGCGCTGGTGCAGCATACGCGCCAGCAGCCGCAGGACAGCTACGTGCTGGCAGATGTGCTGGCAACGTTGCGCGCGGCAGGTGTTCCAGCGTTAACCGATGACAACTATGCGGTGATGAAGGTGGCGCGAATCGGCTGTGAATGCGGCGCGAATGTCTCGACATTTTCCTGCTTCAAGCTATTTGGGCCAGAGGGTGTTGGTGCAGTGGTCGGCGATGCTGATGTTATCAACCGTATTCGCGCCACGCTTTACTCAGGCGGTAGCCAGATCCAGGGCGCTCAGGCGCTGGAAGTCTTGCGTGGTCTGGTGTTTGCGCCAGTGATGCACGCGGTGCAGGCGGGGGTATCTGAACGGTTGCTGGCTTTGCTCAACGGTGGTGCAGTGCCGGAAGTGAAAAGCGCCGTCATTGCTAATGCGCAGTCGAAGGTATTGATTGTGGAGTTTCATCAGCCGATTGCCGCCAGGGTGCTGGAAGAAGCGCAGAAACGCGGTGCCTTACCTTACCCGGTCGGTGCAGAGTCGAAATATGAAATCCCGCCACTTTTTTATCGACTTTCCGGGACGTTTCGCCAGGCGAATCCACAGCTCGAACATTGCGCGATTCGCATTAACCCGAATCGCAGCGGTGAAGAGACGGTGCTGCGGATTTTGCGTGAGAGTATTGCCAGTATTTAATGCTGGATAGCACCGTCAAGCTAAATTCCGTACTGAACGGTCCCCTCGCCCCTTTGGGGAGAGGGTTAGGGTGAGGGGAACGTACGGGATGTAAAATTCAACGCGCCAGCATCGCCGGATGCGATGCTGGCGCATCTTATCCGGCCTACGGTTAATGTCTTTTATTATCAATAGTTAAGGTGATGCGATTGGCGCGGCAGAAGAGTTCGGAGACGTGCACCGGTTTGTCATTCTGATCAAAGGCGATTTTGCTGATGCGAAACAACGGTTCGCCCAGTTCGCATTTCAGCCATTTTGCCTGTGGGCGGGTGGCGGCAAAGATATCGATGGTCTTTTTGTCGCTGACCACTCGCGTGTCAAAACGCTCCTGAAATAACTGATAGGTGGAGCTTCCTTCGACGTAAATCTCATCAAAGTCAGGATAACGCGACAGCGGGATCCATGAACTATCAATAAACAGCGGCTCTTTATCGAGATACATCACCCGGCAGAGATGGAACACTTCGCTGTTTCCGGGGATGTTCAGCTTTTCGCAAAACGGCGCGGCGCTGACCCGTTCCTGTTCGATCACTTTCTCTTTCGTCGCCTTGCCTTGTGAGACGCCAAAATCGGTAAAACCACTGACAGTAAGCAGGGCGTTTTCAACTTTCTGGCTTTGTACAAAGGTGCCTTTTCCCTGCCAGCGGATCAGTACGCCGTCTGCCACTAAGTCGCTGATGGCTTTGCGAATGGTAATGCGGCTGACGTTATATTGTGTACAAAGCTCGTTTTCGGTAGGGATCTGTTGCCCGGCCTGGTAAACCCCCTGCGCGATATCATCCAGCAGTCGCTGGCGGACGGTAGCGTAGAGGAGTTGATGAGAGTAGCGGTCCGTAGCTGACATAATCGACCCTGAAATAAAGAATGAATTACTCGGATTATAGGGTCGTTTTCCGGCAAGTAACAGCACGTTGGCGTGAAGATGCTCACGCCAACGTTATACCTACCAGGCACCGTGGTACTGAATGGTTTTCGCCGCGCACGCCGTTCCCTGCGCTATCGCCTGCGGTAATGTCATCCCCGCAGACCAGCCGCAAAGGAATCCGGCAATGAACGAATCTCCGGCACCCATGGTGTCGATAACCGTCACCGGTTCAGGAGCCTGACGCCAGAACTGCGCGCCATCCCAGGCAATGCTGCCGTTTTCACCCAGCGTGACAATCACTGTTCCTGCGCCACGGGCAACAATCGCTTTCATCTTCAGACGCAGCGTTTCGTCTTCTTGCGGTGCGGAGGCAAAGGCAAAATCGAGATGCGGCACCAGTGTCTGCCAGAGCGGGCTGTCCCACTTGTCGGAGAAGTCGAAAGCGGTAAGTTTGCCCGCAGCGTGCAGCTGTGGGAATGCGTCTTCCGCATGTCCCCAGATTGCGGCGTGCACAATGTCATACTGCGCCAGCCAGGCGTAATCCTCTTCACTCAGGGCAAAGTCGGCCATCACGCCTTCGGTGTAGTCGCCAAAAACGCGATCATTGTCGTGCAGTTCCACCTGAGTTTGTGCGGTAACGCCGTGTTTCGTATGGACATGGCTGATATCGACGCCCATGCGGGCGAGATCCTGCTTCAGCTTTGTGCCGTAGTCATCGTCACCCACCCAGGTAATGCATCCCGGCTGTATGCCGTAGCGAGTGCAGTACACCGCCACATTGACCGCATTACCGCCAGAAAACGCTTTATTCAGTTGCGGGTAGATATCGACGCAGTTATCGCCGATTGTCGCCAGGGTTTTCATCTCTCATCCTCCGGCAGCAGCGCGCGAAAGCGTTCCAGCGCCTGGCGGGCATAGAGTCTGGGCTCGTTCATATACATCGTCACCAGCTCCACCGTACAGTAACCCTCATAGCCCCGCTCAATAATATCGCGCATCAGTTCCCGCAGCGGCATTTTGCCTTCTCCAGGAATGTAATGCGTGTCGCTGGCCCCGTCGCTGTCGACAATATGCAGATGACGTAATTTATCGTCCAGTTTGTCGAAATAACTCATCACCGGTTCCGCCTGGACATACGGCGCGCAAATGTCGACCATGCTGAACAGGCGCGGCGAAGGCACCAGCGCCAGCGCATGAAGCACATCATTAGCATTACACACGACGTTCGATTCATACGGCGTTAACGGTTCGAGGATTAGATCCATGCCGATGTTTTCCGCGTACTCACACAGTTCGCTTAGGTTCTCTGCCAGCCGTCCCCAGATAACATTAGGTGGCGTGAGATAGCCCGCATGGGCCGCGGAAATCAGCGTATAACCCGCGTTCATCTCTTTTGCCATATCCATCGCCAGCTTGATCATGTCGAGGCTTTCGCGACGCATATGTTCATCGCCCAGCATCATGTTATACGGATAGCCGTTGGTTTCTGGCGTATAGCCGATAATCGGCATCTGATACCTCTGCGCCAGCGCCTTGATTTGTTTGATGCCGCCCGCTTTTAAGTCCGGCGCGAACGCGTGCGGGCGACCGCCCCAAATTTCGATGCCGTCGTAACCCAGCTCGCTTGCATCACGAAATGCGTGTTCAATAGGCAGCCGCTGGTGGCCGCAGGTAAACATACCTGTTTTCATCGGGTAACTCCTTGCGTAAATCCGGCCCGTTGCCGGGCCGGGAGAGGGATTAATATTCCACCAGACCACCGTAATAGCGGCGTTCATCCGGGTTGTGATCTTTGTAAATAGACAGGTAGTAGCAGAGCCACTCCATTGGCACGAACATCAGGAACGGTGCCAGCCACGGGTGCAGCCCTTGCGAAATTTCGGCGTAATCGATGACGATCACGTTGTCAGTACGCTGTTTAACAAAGTTAATGGCGCGTTCGGTGGTGTGGCGACTTTCATCATTGCCGAGCAGGAACAGGAACGGAACGCCCGGTTCGACAATCTCCAGCGGGCCATGGCGGAACTCTCCGCTCTCAATCACGCAGCCGTGCGTCCAGGTAAATTCCATCAGCGTTACAATGCCTTCTTTGTAACCCAGCGGACGCAGCGGACCCGCAGCAACGGTATAAATCATCGGCCACTGGCTGGCCAGTTCACCAAGCTGGCGGCCTTTTTCTTCCCAGGTGCGTACCAGATGACCGAGCGCATTCGGCAACTGCTTGAGATCGTTTTTGATCTTGCCGATTTCCGCGTTCGGCGCGAGGCGGGTGATCATCTCCAGCACCACGCTGTAGCAGAGCAGCAGGTGAATTTCCCAGATACAGTCGGCCTGATAATCAATGCTAAATTCCGCCGCCGAGGTAATCGGGCTGTCCGCGCGTTTGGTGAACGCCGCAGTGAGTGCGCCGCAGGCCCGGCCCAGCTCCAGCGCTTTGATTACCTCTTCCGTTTTACCGTAGTCAGAAACGCCAATCACCGCGCAACGATCGTCGAGGCGATACGGGGTGTTATCGCAGAACTCCCAGCCGGAAATGGCGTAGACCTGAAGATCGGAAAAGCGATCCGCCAGATGTTTCGCCGTTTGCGCCGCGTTGAGTGGCGAGCCGCAGGCAACGAAATAAATACGATCAATGTCGCGCTTCACCATCTCTTCCACGATGGCGTGCACCAGCGGAACGTCATGGCTGAGAACTTTTTCCACTTCCTGAACCATATTTTCGGTGACCAGAAAGTCCACGGTGCTTTTATCAATATCCAACATTTTATTTTCTCCAGATAACATTACGACAAAGCGTTGAGCTGGCGGCTACGCTTCGCCCAGAAGGCGTAAGCAGGCAGACCAGTAGCAATAACGATGACGGCGCAGATAAGGCCGGGAATCGGTGCCCAGACAAAGGTTGAGGCGACCAGAATGAGGCTTGACGCAATGGCGAGGGTGGTCATCAGCCCGAAAGCCGGAGTACGCCACAGCGGTTTGTAATCGTCGCGTTTACGACACCAGATGATGGAGCCGAAGGTGAGGGTATTTTTGAAACACATCACCAGGGTGAAATAACCCAGCAGGCTGGTGAGATCGGAAACGAAGATGAAGAAGATCCCCAGCGCCCCTTGCAGGATGATGGAGACATCCGGCGTGTTGTATTTCGGATGCACATGGCCGAAGCATTTAAAGAACAGGTTGTCTTTCGCCATCGCGTATTCCAGCCGCGGCTGGTACATCACGCAGCTGGAAAGCGAACCAAGAATGACGATCATCGCCGTGATGGCAACAAAGATCCCAGCGGTGCTGCCGAGTGCGGGGATCCAGGTCAGGGCGTCGGAAATCGGCGTTTCAGAATTGGCGAGTTTGTCGAAGGGTATCAGGCCGGAAATCACCAGCGCCAGCAGGGTGTAGAGCACCAGAACCAGCAGACAGGAACCAATCAGCGCTCGTGGCATGGTTTTTCCGGGGTTTTTAATTTCGCCGGTCATATAACAGATAGAGGCCATGCCGGTATACGACCAACTGGTGGCAGAGATCCCCGCCAGCAGCGCCATAAAGCTGCCCGTTGCGCCAATCGCAGTGGTGGTAGGGGCGGCAAAATTCTCCGCTTTAAACCAGAAGATCCCAAGGCCAATGACGATAGTGAACGGGATAATTTTGGCGATGGTAATTAGCGTCTGAAACGCTGCGCCGCCTTCAACGGAGCGCAGGTGTAGCAACATAAAGGCGATAATTAATCCGGCGGCGATAAATTTACCGAGCAACGGATCGATAGGCGTTAAAAAGCCAAGATTGCTGACAATCGCCAGCGCCATAATCGACAATGACGGCGCATCGTTGGCCCAGAAGCTGGCCCAGCCGGAGAGGAAAGCCAGCGGTCGGCTTCCGGCATTTTTCAGATAAACATAATCTGCGCCATTTTCCGGATAAGCGGTGGATAGTTCCGCATAGACGCACATTTGCGGGATCACAATTAACCCGCCAATGACAAACGCGAGCACCGTAAGCCACGGCGTGCCCGCTGCTTTTGCCACTTCACCCACAGATACAAAAATACCGGAGCCGACGGTTGTCCCGACGGCGATTGCAAGAACGGCCCAAAATCCGAGCTTGCGTTGGAGTTCCTGGCTTCCCATAGCGATACCTTTTTCTTGTCCAATACGTTGTAGGGGAGAGTTTGCAGCCATTTAAAAGGTAACATGACAATTCATGATGAATATAACAACATATGATGTTATGTAATGTGGAGGAAGATCACAAAATTTCGCACAGGATCGCGCTGTGGCTAATGGATGTAGTTATCAAATTGAATTTAAAGTGAAAATATTTTTACGGGCGGGGGCAAGAAGGACATAGAAACAAATACGCCCTCGGAAAATCCAGAGGGCGTCGGGCAATTAAACCGGTGTTAGCCGATTTCTGTCAGAGACTTACTGTGCAGTAGGACCGCAACCGCCAATGATTTTAGAAATAGAAATTGCCGGGTGCAGCAGGTAGTCGTAAGAGCAGTTCTTATCACGGTTTTCAATATGACCAGTACATGCAGTTAACGTAGCCAGTACTGCACCTACCAGTGCAACTTTAATAAATTTGTTCATTTACATTCCCTATGTATTATATATTAATTAATATTCATTGATTATATGAATATAAGCAGACTGCTCGTTAAGAACGATACAGGAATATTTAATTGGCGTCAGTGAGCGAATGACTTAATTTTGTAAGTCGCTGTAACGGTGAATATAACCCATTAGCAGATAATATTTATTAAGGGATTATGTTTTATTTGCTGAATATATAAAAAGAGTCATTAAGAAGGCCAGAATTCTCTGGCCCGGGTTAAATTAATGGTTGGAGAACCAGTTCAGTTTATCGCGCAGGCCAACAACCCGACCAATAATAATTAGCGATGGACTGTTCATTTGCTGCGCCAGTTCTCCCAGCTGTGTGAGCGTACCGTCAATCACGCGCTGCGTGACTGCCGTACCGTTTTCGACAATTGCCACCGGCATTTCGCCTGGCATTCCGTGTTCAATCAGCTTTTGCTGAATAGTCGCGGCCTGATTCAACCCCATATAGAACACCAGCGTCTGTTTTTCTGCCGCCAGGTTTTCCCAGTCCAGCTCGCCACCGGTTTTTAAGTGTCCGGTAATTAAGCGTACGCTCTGGGCATAATCGCGATGCGTGAGTGGAATACCCGAATAGGCAGAGCAACCAGAAGCTGCGGTAATACCCGGAACCACCGAGAACGGAATACCCGCGTTGCACAGTGTTTCCAGCTCTTCGCCACCACGGCCAAAAATAAACGGATCGCCACCTTTCAGCCGCACCACGCGTTTGCCTTTTTGCGCTTCCCGCAGCAGGATCTGGTTAATCTCTTCCTGGGGTACGCAGTGGTATCCCGCGCGTTTGCCGACGAAAACACGGTCCGCATCGCGGCGTACCAGATTCATAATATCGTCAGAAACCAGACGGTCGTAGACCACCACATCTGCCTGCTGAATTTGTTGCAGTCCTTTCAGTGTCAGCAGCCCGGCATCGCCCGGACCTGCACCAACCAGCACCACTTCACCGCGATGGTCGAGCGGTTCGTTGATTAACTGTTCGGTGGTTTCAGTAATGGCTTTCTGATCGTTGTTTGCCAGCGACTGCGCCAGGCGGTCGTTAACGAACAATTTCTCCCAGAAACGGCGACGCTCACCCATCGTGGCGAACTGTTGTTTCACTCGCCCGCGTAATTGCCCGGCGTATTTCGCTACCTGGCCCAGATGTAACGGCAGCAGTGATTCAAGTTTTTCGCGCAACAGGCGTGCCAGAACCGGAGAGGTGCCGCCAGAGGAGACCGCTACCATGAGCGGTGAGCGGTCAATAATCGACGGCATAATAAAGCTGGCGGCTTTCGGCGCATCGACCACGTTACAGAAGATGCGACGAGCTTCAGCGGCTTCGCTGACGCGCTGGTTAAGCGCGTCATCATCCGTCGCTGCAATCGCCAGCCAGCAGGTGTCGAGAAGGCTTTCATCAAATGGCTCTTCGACGAGGGTTAACATGCCTGCATCTGCCCATGCGGTGAACTGTGGAATAAACGCTAATGCATTCACCGTTAAGCGAGCGCCTGCGTCTAACAGCAACCTTGCTTTGCGTTCCGCGACATCACCACCGCCGACAATCAGACAGTCGCGATCGCGTAATTGGCAAAATATAGGCAAATGATCCACGTAAAAACCCCTTAGTAATTAACCGGCAGCCGTTTCAGTTTGATTAAATTTGTCCGCAACCGGACGATTCGCTTTCGGCGTAGCATACCAATAACCCAATCCCATGAATACGGCACCTGATAAAGTATTACCCAGCGTCACCCACAGCAGGTTATGACCAATACCCGCCAGCGTGTAGGCTTCGCTGTGGTTGCCGAACCAGGAGAGCGCGAACAGCGTCATGTTAGCGATGGAGTGCTCATAACCGGATGCAATAAACGCCAGCAGACACCACCAGATAGCGATAAATTTCGCCGCCCCTTCAGTGCGCAGCGCCATCCAGATAGCCAGGCAAACCAGCCAGTTACACAATGCACCTTTGAAGAACAGTACCATTGCCGGTGCAGTGGTTTTAGCCAGCGCGACGGAGTGAACGATGCTGGTATCTACCGGCAGCAGGCTACCGCCACCCCAGCTATAGAGCATGGCAACGAAGACGGAACCGACCAGATTACCCAGCCAGGTTTGCGGCAGGATTGCCCACATTTGCCCGTGGCTGATGCTGCCCGCTTTTACCCCAAAGGTGAGGAACATGGTGTGTCCGGTGAACAGTTCAGAACCGGCGATAATCACCAGCGTTAAGGCGATACCAAAGGTCGCGCCCATCACCAGCGGACGTACGGACGGGTCGAGCAAATTACCGAGCGTGAAAATCAAGATGATCCCAAGACCCACATACGCGCCCGCCATGGCGGAGCTGACCCAAAATCCGAGCGGGTTATTTGCCGACAGGCGTGCAATGCGCGCAGCGTTAGCCGCAGACTTATTAATAGTGTCTGTAAACATTTGATTATCCTTTAAAAAATAAAAACAAAAAAATAAAACAAAAAGTTTAAAAAATGTCCTGCAATATACCGAAGGTCATTACAGGACCATGCAAAAAGGGGAGGCATTGCGCCTCCCGTTAAAACATTAACCGCGCAGCTGCACCACGCCGTCTTTCACTCGTGCTTCGTAATGTTTGACGGAAAACTGTTCGTCTTCCATGCACAAGCCATCACTTAAGCGAAAACGCTGTTTTTTCAGCGGGCTGGCGACCCACAGCTCGCCCTGGTGTTCCGCAATCAGCCCGCGTGATAGCACGCTGGACTCGAAGAACGGATCGATGTTGCTGATCGCAAACACCTGGTCGCTGTGATACGGGCGGAAAATCGCTACCTGCTCGTCACCTAACAGCGCGCAGACGCCGGTTTCAGGCAGGATGTCATCGATTTTGCAGATGTCTTTCCACTGGCTCATGCGTTGTCCTCCACCAGAGTTACCGGGATACGTTCATACGGCGTTGCCGGACGGTGCTGTTCGCGCTCTGGCACCATCTGCACGTTCGGGTCACGCTTGTCGCTGTTGATGAAGTGTTTGAAGCGAGTCTGCGCAGACGGCGTATTGACCGTTTCAGTCCACTCACACACTACCGCTTCACGCAGGCGCGCCATCTCTTCTTCCAGATGAGCGTTCAGCCCCAGTTTGTCGTCAATGATCACCGCTTTCAGATAATCGATGCCGCCTTCGAGGTTTTCTAACCACGGCGCGGTACGCGTCAGTTTGTCGGCGGTACGGATGTAGAACATCATGAAGCGGTCGAGATATTTGATCAGCGTTTCGCGATCGATATCCGCTGCCAGCAGATCCGCATGACGCGGTTTCATGCCGCCGTTACCGCAAACATACAAGTTCCAGCCTTTTTCAGTGGCGATAATACCCACGTCTTTACCCTGAGCTTCTGAACATTCACGGGTACAGCCGGAGACACCGAACTTCATTTTGTGCGGCGTACGGATGCCTTTGTAGCGGTTTTCCAGTTCCACGCCGAGGCCGACGCTGTCGCCAACGCCGTAGCGGCACCAGGTGCTACCCACGCAGGTTTTCGCCATACGCAGTGCTTTCGCATAGGCATGACCGGTTTCGAAGCCGGCTTCAATCAGCTGACGCCAGATCTCCGGCAGATCGTCTTTCTGTGCGCCAAACATCGCCAGGCGCTGGGAACCGGTGATTTTGGTGTAGAGATTAAATTCACGCGCGATACGACCCACTGCCATCAGCCCTTCCGGGGTGATTTCACCGCCCGGAGAGCGCGGGATCACCGAGTAGGTGCCGTCTTTCTGGATGTTAGCGAGGAAGTTGTCGTTAGAATCCTGCAGCGGAGTATGTTCCGGCTTCAGAATGTATTCGTTCCAGCAGGAGGCCAGCAGCGAACCGACGGTCGGTTTACAAACTTCACAACCGTAGCCTTTGCCGTGTTTCGCCAGCAGTTCTTCGAAGGTTTTAATGCCTTCAACGCGGATCAAATGGAACAGTTCCTGACGCGAATAAGCAAAGTGTTCGCACAGGTTGTTGTTAACTTCGATGCCCTGTTTCGCCAGTTCCGCGTTCAGTACCTGAGTGACCAGCGGGATACAGCCACCGCAGCCAGTACCCGCTTTGGTTTCGGCTTTCAGCGCCGCAACGGTGTGGCAGCCTTTGTTGATGGCAGCAATCAGATCACCTTTGGTGACGTCGAAGCAGGAGCAGATTTGCGCGCTGTCCGGCAGTTTATCAACACCGATAGACGGCTTACCGCTACCCGAGTGCGCCGGCAGAATCAGAGAATCCGGGTTTTCCGGCAGCTCGATAGCGTTCAGCACCAGTTGCAGCAGGTTGCCGTAGTCGCTGGTATCGCCCACCAGTACCGCACCGAGCAGGGTTTTGTTGTCTTCGCTGACAATCAGGCGTTTGTAGATCTCTTTGCTTTCGTCGAGGTAAACATAGCTACGTGCGCCAGGCGTGCGACCGTGCGCATCACCAATACCGCCTACGTCTACGCCCAGCAGTTTCAGCTTGGCGCTAAGGTCAGCACCTTCAAAGGCGTTTTCGCTACTGAGAATATGGTCAACGGCGACCTGCGCCATTTTGTAGCCTGGTGCTACCAGACCAAATACACGGTTGTTCCAGCTTGCGCATTCACCGATGGCGTAGATATCCGGATCGGAAGTCTGGCAGGAATCATTAATGACAATACCCCCACGCGGAGCAACGTCCAGACCACACTGGGTTGCCAGCTTATCGCGCGGACGGATACCGGTAGAGAAGACGATAAAGTCGACTTCCAATTCGCTGCCGTCGGCAAAACGCATGGTTTTACGCGCTTCGACACCTTCCTGCACAATCTCAAGGGTGTTTTTGCTGGTGTGAACGCGCACGCCCATACTTTCGATTTTGCGACGCAGCTGCTCGCCACCCATCTGATCAAGCTGTTCCGCCATCAGCATAGGGGCAAATTCGATAACGTGGGTTTCAATACCTAAGTTTTTCAGCGCGCCAGCGGCTTCCAGACCTAACAGGCCGCCACCAACAACGGCACCGCGTTTGCTGCGACGGGCGCAGGATTCAATGGCGTTGAGGTCTTCAATAGTGCGATAGACAAAGCAGTCCTGAGTATCAGAACCTTTGATTGGCGGGATCCACGGGTAGGAACCGGTCGCCATGATCAGCTTGTCATAAAAAACGGTGCGCCCGGCGCTGGAGTGAATCACCTTCTCCTGACGGTTGATGGTGATAGCGCGTTCGCCGACCAGAACTTTGATGCCGTGTTTCTCGTAGAAGCCTTCGCGCACCAGCGACAGCTCTTCGGCGGTGTGGTGAGAGAAGTAAGACGAGAGGTGTACGCGGTCATAAGCGATGCGCGGTTCTTCACAGAAAACGGTAATATCAAAGTTGGCCGCATCAGATTTATCAAGAAGATCTTCGATAAAGCGATGGCCGACCATACCGTTACCGATAATTGCGAGTCTGACTTTGCTCATTTTTGCCTCGATTTCTTTTCTATTACCGCCTACCTTAACGATTCAGCAACCCCGCTTATTGATGTAAATCAAATTCACCTTTATATACTCCTTAAGGGGTATATTGCTGATTTGTATAAATTTTCTTAAGTCACGGAATTGTCTGACATTTCATGTTTGTGCAAAAAATAGACAAAATGAACGGGTTTATAGAAATAGATGCACGTAGCGGGGGTAAGAGAGGAAAAGGCCGGACGACGATAGTGCCGTCCGGCATGAGCAATTAATGAGAGGTCAGGGTGTTATGCTGACGGTGACGGCTGACGAAACCTAACAGGAAGCACATCACAAAGACGACAGCGTACAGACCGTTTGCTGTAAGCAGTGCCGCCTGCGGACCGCTATGTTCAACAATCGGGCCGGTAACCACAAAGGTCAACATAGTACCGATGGTTCCGCAGGTCAGGACAAAGTTAACCAGTTTTGGCGACGGTACTTTGGTCTGCTGTGAACCCAGGGTGATGATGGTGGTATAGATCGCGCTGGAGAAGAAGCCCAGAGCGAGAATTGACCACGCCATATGTGCTGGTGTTCCGGTGTTAAAGACGTACATCAGAATCGCAGCCAGACCAGCCAGTACGGTCAGAATGCGTTGCAAATCAAAGAAGCGAAGAATAAAGCTGAACGCCCACATGCCGACCATGTATGACATCCAGAAGTTACTCACCAGCGTGCCCGCGTCGTTCAGGCTCATGCCCAGGCCTTTGGCATACTCAGGCACCCAGGAGATAAAACCTAACTGACCGAGGATGTAGCACAGCGCCGCAACAGAGAGAAACAGTACGCCGATCCCCCACTTTTCTTTCTCTACCGGAGCATCCGTTTTTGGCGCATGTTTGCCCAGTGCCGGGAACTCACAGCCGAAGGTCAGAATAAAAATAGCGACATACACCAGCCCGATGCAGGCATAAACCCAGTACCACTCAATGCTGCGCGCCAGTAGAAACGCGGCGATCATTGGGAAAATCATCCCAGCCATACTGAAGAAGGAGTCAGTAAATAACAGGCGGGAACCGCGCTGACGCCCTTCATACATTTGTGTTATCAGGAATGTACCAATCGACATAGTAATGCCGCTGACCACCCCGAGAATGAACATCGCCGTCGAGAACAGCGCCAGGCTGTGGCTGAACATCAAACCGGCAACCGCCAGCACCATCAGGAGAAAGCCAAAACGTAACTGCGTTTTCAACGGGACGATTTCCATCAGCCAGGCGTTGAGGAAGATAGAGATTAAAATGCCGGCGTTGAGGAAGGTGAAGGTGTTACTCATACTGGAAACAGGCAGATTGAAATAATCGGCGATATTTCCCATCACCATCCCGGTGACAATAACCAACGCACCAGTCAGTGCGTAGGAGAGAAAGCTAATCCATGTGAGCTTGATGCGATTGCTGTTAGTCATGATTGGCCTGCGTTCAAAAATAAAATGGCATAGCGGGATATGCCGCGAGCGGGCGATTTTAGGTGATTTTGTGATCTGTTTAAATGTTTTATTGCAATCGGTTGCTAAATTGCATTTTAAGAGGTGATTTTGATCACGGAATAAAAAGTGATCGTCAGGTTACATATATTTCAGATACGTAAAATTAGGTAAAGGGATGGCCTTGTTCTTGAAGGCTATTTAGAATCTCTTCACTTGCTTTTTTTCTGCTCTGTTTGTTAAGGAAATCTCATGTTCAAATCGACCCTGGCGGCGATGGCTGCTGTTTTCGCTCTTTCTGCTCTTTCTCCCGCAGCAATGGCAGCGAAAGGGGACCCGCACGTATTGTTGACAACCTCAGCTGGTAACATCGAACTGGAGCTGGATAAACAAAAAGCGCCAGTGTCTGTGCAAAACTTTGTCGATTATGTGAACAGCGGTTTTTATAACAACACTACCTTTCACCGCGTCATTCCTGGCTTTATGATTCAGGGCGGCGGTTTCACCGAGCAGATGCAGCAGAAAAAACCAAACCCGCCAATCAAAAATGAAGCCGATAACGGCCTGCGCAACACGCGTGGCACCATCGCGATGGCGCGTACCGCTGACAAAGACAGCGCCACCAGCCAGTTCTTTATCAACGTTGCCGATAACGCCTTCCTTGACCATGGTCAGCGTGATTTCGGTTACGCGGTATTTGGTAAAGTGGTGAAAGGCATGGACGTTGCCGATAAGATTTCCCAGGTGCCGACTCATGACGTTGGTCCGTACCAGAATGTGCCGTCAAAACCGGTAGTTATCCTTTCCGCTAAAGTCCTGCCGTAATGATTTTTCGCGCGGGCAATCTTGCCCGCGCTTCTGCTCTCCCGGCGTAACCCGGATTTGCCGCTTATACTTGTGGCAAATGGACACGTTCAGGGAGGCATCAAGTGAAGAAACTCACCGATAAGCAAAAGTCCCGTCTCTGGGAGCTTCAGCGTAATCGTAATTTCCAGGCCAGTCGCCGTCTTGAAGGCGTCGAGATGCCTTTAGTCACTCTTACTGCCGCAGAGGCTTTAGCGCGCCTTGAAGAGCTGAGGAGGCACTATGAGCGATAAATTCGGCGAAGGGCGCGATCCGTATCTTTATCCTGGCCTTGATATCATGCGTAACCGGCTGAACATCCACCAGCAGCAGCGGCTGGAACAGGCCGCTTACGAAATGACGGCGCTGCGTGCTGCGACCATTGAGCTTGGTCCGCTGGTGCGCGGTTTACCGCATTTGCGCACTATCCATCGCCAGCTGTATCAGGATATTTTCGACTGGGCGGGGCAACTGCGTGAAGTTGATATTTATCAGGGCGATACGCCGTTCTGCCACTTTGCTTATATCGAAAAAGAGGGCAATGCCCTGATGCAGGATCTGGAGGAAGAAGGTTATCTGGTTGGCCTGGAGAAAGCGAAGTTCGTCGAGCGGCTGGCGCATTACTATTGTGAAATCAACGTGCTGCATCCCTTCCGTGTGGGAAGCGGACTGGCACAGCGGATCTTCTTCGAGCAACTGGCGATTCATGCCGGATATCAACTGAGCTGGCAGGGTATCGAAAAAGAAGCCTGGAATCAGGCAAATCAGAGTGGGGCAATGGGGGATCTCACCGCGCTGCAGATGATATTTAGCAAAGTGGTAAGCGAAGCCGGGGAATCTGAGTAAAATAGCGTGGTTCTTTCGTACCGGAGCCGCCATGATCCTGCTTATAGATAACTACGATTCTTTTACCTGGAACCTCTACCAGTACTTTTGTGAACTGGGGGCGGATGTGCTGGTTAAGCGCAACGATGCGTTGACGCTGGCGGATATCGACGCCCTTAAACCACAAAAAATTGTCATCTCACCTGGCCCCTGTACGCCAGATGAAGCCGGGATCTCCCTTGACGTTATTCGCCACTATGCCGGGCGCTTGCCGATTCTTGGCGTCTGCCTCGGTCATCAGGCAATGGCGCAGGCATTTGGCGGTAAAGTTGTGCGCGCCGCAAAGGTCATGCACGGCAAAACCTCGCCGATTACACATAACGGTGAGGGCGTATTTCGGGGGCTGGCAAATCCACTTACCGTGACACGCTACCATTCGCTGGTGGTGGAACCTGACTCATTACCAGCGTGCTTTGACGTGACGGCCTGGAGCGAAACCCGCGAGATTATGGGGATTCGCCATCGCCAGTGGGATCTGGAAGGTGTGCAGTTCCATCCAGAAAGTATTCTTAGCGAACAAGGACATCAACTGCTGGCTAATTTCCTGCATCGCTGATTTCTGATTGCCATTCAGTGATTTTTTATGCATATTTTGTGATTATAATTTCAAATTTATTTATGCGTAACAGGGTGATCATGAGATGGCAATTGAACAAACAGCAATTACACGCGCGACTTTCGATGAAGTGATCCTGCCGATTTATGCACCGGCAGAGTTTATTCCGGTAAAAGGTCAGGGCAGCCGAATCTGGGATCAGCAAGGCAAGGAGTATGTCGATTTCGCGGGTGGCATTGCAGTTACGGCGTTGGGCCATTGCCATCCTGCGCTGGTGAACGCGTTAAAAACCCAGGGCGAAACTCTGTGGCATATCAGTAACGTTTTCACCAATGAACCGGCGCTGCGTCTTGGGCATAAACTGATTGAGGCGACGTTTGCCGAACGCGTGGTGTTTATGAACTCCGGCACGGAAGCTAACGAAACCGCCTTTAAACTGGCACGCCATTACGCCTGTGTGCGTCATAGCCCGTTCAAAACCAAAATTATTGCCTTCCATAACGCTTTTCATGGTCGCTCGCTGTTTACCGTTTCGGTGGGTGGGCAGCCAAAATATTCCGACGGCTTTGGGTCAAAACCGGCAGACATCATCCACGTTCCCTTTAACGATCTCCACGCAGTGAAAGCGGTGATGGATGATCACACCTGTGCAGTGGTGGTTGAGCCGATCCAGGGCGAGGGCGGTGTGACGGCAGCGACGCCAGAGTTTTTGCAGGGCTTGCGTGAGTTGTGCGATCAACATCAGGCATTATTGGTGTTTGATGAAGTACAGTGCGGGATGGGGCGGACTGGCGATTTGTTTGCTTACATGCACTACGGCGTGACGCCGGATATTCTGACTTCTGCGAAAGCGTTAGGCGGCGGCTTCCCGATTAGCGCCATGCTGACCACGGCGGAAATTGCTTCTGCGTTTCATCCTGGTTCTCACGGTTCCACCTACGGCGGTAATCCTCTGGCCTGTGCAGTAGCGGGCGCGGCGTTTGATATCATTAATACCCCTGAAGTGCTGGAAGGCATTCAGGCGAAACGCCAGCGTTTTGTTGACCATTTGCAGAAGATCGATCAGCAGTACGATGTGTTTAGCGATATTCGCGGTATGGGGCTGTTAATTGGCGCGGAGCTGAAACCACAGTACAAAGGTCAGGCGCGTGATTTCCTGTATGCGGGCGCAGAGGCTGGCGTAATGGTGCTGAATGCCGGACCGGATGTGATGCGTTTTGCACCGTCGCTGGTGGTGGAAGATGCGGATATCGATGAAGGGATGCAACGTTTCGCCCACGCGGTGGCGAAGGTGGTTGGGGCGTAAATAAGACGCATCAGGCAAAAGATGTCGGATGCGGCGTGAATGCCTTATCCGATGGTTTAGCCTGCATTACGCCTTCGAATCCCGCAACTTGCGACTCAGCCAAATCCCGTGATGCGGTCGCTGACGCCATGCCATCGACGAAATGGTGTGCATGGTGTTCAGATGACCAATAACCCGCTGTAAATGCTGCTCCAGCGTACCTGCCGCGCCTTCGTGCGGCTGCATCTCCGGCGCATCCATGATATTGGCATCGCCAGAACTACCCGGTTCGTCATACTCCAGTCGCTGCTGACAACGCTGAATGGCGATTTCACAAGACTGTAAATACTCTTGTGCCAGTTCAGGTGGCAATGCCCGGTGTTCCCGCGCCAGCGTGGTCATGGCATTAATATGTTCAACAATAAACTGACTGTGCGTTACCCACAGTTTCATATCTGCCAGATAATGGCTGTTGAACGCTGGTTCCTGCATCGCCTGATTCAATGAGTTATACAGAGTGTTATGTGCCTGATTTACCCGCATTCGCTGCCAGGCCAGTGGCGTAGGTTGCGGATCCTCGCTCAGAATCAAGCGAATCGCTTCCTGATAGGCTTCTAAAGCGTCATGGGCGTTTTTACGCAATAACCCGCTCTGCCACTGCGGCCACAGCCAGACGGTACCACCGAAAGCAATTAAACAACCAATAATGGTATCGATAAGACGCGGAAGGATGTACTGCTCACCGTTCAGCCACAACAGTTGCAGGGTATACACTGCGGTAATAGTAAAACCGACCGTCGCCCAGCCGTAGTTTTTGCGCAATATCAGGTAGCTGGCAAGGGTGGTAATCAGCATCAAGGTCAGGGTGTAACCTTCGGGAATTTTAAAGTGCAGCGCCACGCCCGCAATGATTAACCCGACCACGGTTCCCACGGAGCGATTCACAATCCTCAGACGGGTTGCACCATAGCCATTTTGCGTCACCAGCAATACCGTCATCAGGATCCAGTACGACTTCGGCAGATGCAGCGCGGTGCCCATCAGGCTGGCAACGCTTAACATTACACTGAGTCGTCCGGCATTGCGTAGCGCCGGAGACTTTAGTGACAGATAACTTTTCAGCGCCGGAAGTAACGGCATTCGCCGCTGTTTATCGGCCAGTAAGTCACGCGCATAGAGCGGTTTTTGGGTGCGCAGCACGCGGGCGATGCGGCTGAAGTGCCAATAGCAGAATTGCCCAACCGGATTATCCGGATGCTGGCGGGCGATTTTTTCCAGTGCGCCAATTTGCTTTTCCATCGTAAAACGCGTCGGCAGGCGATGGTAAAGAATGTCATCAGCCAGCACGCGCAGGCGAGCGGCGACGGTTTGCGCATTCCAGCGGATAACTTCTTCCGCATGGCTACGCTCGACCAGCTTTTGCACCTCTTCCGGCTGATGCAAACTGACCGAAATATGTTCCTGTAAATCCAGCGCCTCCTGGAAAATACGCAGCATCCGCTTGTAGTCAGTATTATTTTGCGCGGAAAGCATATGCATTTGCTGATAGCACTGGGTAATTAGATCGACCGCTTTTTGCTGGCGCACCAGCAGCGGCGGCAGCGCTTTTTCAGGGTCGGTGTGCTGGGTAAGCAGGCTGTATTTGGCTTCACAATAATCTGCCAGTTCACGGTACAGCAGACTTAGTGACTCGCGCAGCGGTTGTTCGCGCCAGATCCAGAACCAAAACCAGTTAAACAATCCGTACCAGAGAGTGCCCAACGCATAGATGAGCAACGGTTCCCAGACCGGCATGTATCCCGCCAAACTGAGGGTAAAAATGGCGGCGAGCAGCGATGCAGGAAGCAATTTTGCGTGCAATGGCCCCAGCTCAGCAGTGACGCCAAGTACCAGCGTTAATCCGGTCAGCAAAAAGGGCAGGGGAACATCTTTTGCCAGTAGCAGCTGTGTCAGTAAGCTACAGGTGGCAAACAGCGACGCACCAATGATTAAGCGTTTGAAAAAACGTTTATGAGGCGTATCAAGGCCCGCAATATTGCAACAGGCAGGAACGAGGGAGAAGAGCAGACCGAATCGTAATTCGCCAAGCATTAACCCAACGGCCACGGGCAAACATAGCACCAGCGTTTGTCGAAGTGCATAGTTGATATCGGGGTGATAAATCAGTCTGCGCCACATCGGGGGAAACAAAATGGCGCGCTACCAGGTAACGCGCCTCTCCGACGGGATTAACGAGTGCCGTAAACGACGATGGTTTTACCGTGTGCGGAGATCAGGTTCTGATCTTCAAGCATCTTCAGAATGCGTCCCACGGTTTCACGAGAACAGCCGACAATCTGACCGATTTCCTGACGGGTAATTTTGATTTGCATACCGTCCGGGTGAGTCATAGCGTCTGGTTGTTTTGCCAGATTCAGCAGAGTCTGTGCAATGCGGCCCGTCACGTCGAGGAACGCCAGGTTGCCCACTTTCTCTGAAGTGACTTGCAGACGACGCGCCATCTGTGCAGACAGACGCATCAGAATGTCCGGGTTTACCTGAATCAATTGGCGAAATTTTTTGTACGAAATTTCAGCCACTTCACAGGCGGTTTTCGCACGTACCCATGCGCTACGTTCCTGGCCCTCTTCAAACAGGCCCAGTTCGCCAATAAAATCACCCTGATTCAGATAGGAGAGGATCATTTCTTTACCCTCTTCGTCTTTGATCAGCACTGCCACAGAGCCTTTAACGATGTAGTACAGCGTTTCCGCTTTTTCACCCTGGTGAATAAGCGTGCTCTTGGATGGGTACTTATGAATGTGGCAATGAGACAAGAACCATTCGAGAGTCGGGTCTGTTTGCGGTTTGCCAAGCACCATGCGCGGTTATCCTCTGTTATAAGCTTTCTCCAGAGCCAGATAACGCCGCTGTCTCTGGATTGCCGAAATATGCTTCCCGCTACCTGGGAAGGGGCTATCAACTGTACTGCACGGTAATGTGACGTCCTTTGCATACATGCAGTACATCAATGTATTACTGTAGCATCCTGACTGTTTTAGCATAGCTTTCGCTTTGTGTCTCCTGGTGTCTCGCTTCAGCATGACCCAGGTCGCCTTCCGTTGCGCGATTTGGTTAGTACGCGTACTCTGTCAGGAAAATTGACGCAGTGGAGTAGCAAAAATGCAAGCGCGAGTGAAGTGGGTCGAAGGGTTAACTTTTCTGGGCGAATCTGCCTCTGGTCACCAGATTTTAATGGACGGCAACTCAGGCGATAAAGCACCAAGTCCGATGGAAATGGTGTTGATGGCGGCGGGTGGTTGCAGTGCCATCGATGTGGTTTCGATCCTGCAAAAAGGGCGTCAGGATGTGGTCGATTGTGAAGTAAAATTGACCTCTGAACGCCGCGAAGAGGCACCACGCCTGTTTACGCACATTAATCTGCATTTTATCGTCACCGGTCGCGACCTGAAAGACGCAGCGGTTGCGCGTGCGGTTGATCTCTCTGCCGAGAAATATTGTTCAGTGGCGTTGATGCTGGAAAAAGCGGTGAATATTACTCACTCGTATGAAGTGGTTGGCGCGTGATTTAACTATCCCGTTGTGAAGCCGGATAGTATTTTATCCGGCGTAATAGCAGAGTTACTCGATTTTCTTTCCTTCCATCAATCGTTGCACCAGCGGCAGCATAATTAATTCCATTGCCAGACCCATTTTGCCGCCGGGCACCACTAACGTATTGATGTGGGAAATGAATGAGCCTTGCAACATCGCCAGCAGCCAGGGGAAATCGATCCCTTCCAGATTACGAAAATGGATCACCACAAAGCTTTCATCCAGCGACGGGATACCTTTTGCCGCGAACGGGTTTGAAGTGTCGACGGTGGGAACGCGCTGGAAGTTAAGATGGGTGCGGGAAAACTGCGGTGTGATGTAGTTGATATAGTCTTCCATTGAACGCACTACTGAGTCCATCACTGCTTCTCGTGAGTGCCCGCGCTCGCTGGTGTCGCGGATCAGTTTTTGAATCCACTCAAGGTTAACGATAGGCACCACGCCGACCAGTAAGTCCACATGCTGCGCAACGTTATGCTGTGGCGTGACTACGCCGCCGTGTAAACCTTCATAAAACAGTACATCTGTGGGTTCTGGTAAAGGTTGCCAGGGGGTGAATGTTCCCGGTACCTGATTCCACGGTACGGCTTCATCGTAGGTATGCAGATATTTGCGAGATTTCCCTTTGCCGCTCTGACCGTATTCAATGAAGGTTTGTTCCAGCAGGCCGAAGTCGTTCGCTTCGGGGCCGAAGTAGCTGATATGCCGCCCGGCGTCGCGCGCTTTGCGGATCGCCATGTCCATTTCCGGGCGGGTGTAACGGTGAAAACTGTCGCCTTCCACCTCAGCTGCATGCAGATTTAACTGCGCGAATATTTTACGAAACGCGAGGCTGGTGGTGGTGGTCCCCGCGCCGCTGGATCCTGTTACCGCAATGACCGGATGTTTGGCAGACATAGTAACTCCATGACTTAGCTATCATTATTATCTCGTCCGCCGACGGTTGCAGGTTATTCGCGAAACTGACTGCGCGGCATAATATTGACCGTTTCGTGCAGCTCCGACCATACCAGCACCGCTTCTCCGCACTGTAGCTGGCGTTTGACGTCGGCGACTTTCTGTTCAAGTGTACGCTCATGTTCACCATAATCGGTGCCTTCACGTAACACAAAGCTTTCAATTAAATTTTCCAGCGTTTCGGGGGAGAGGTCTTGCCACGGAATCAACATGATTTCGCCTCCAGATACGTTGTTAACCAGTCAGGAATGCGTGACTCCAGCCACATTTGCGGATGAAGTAATGTACCGCCAATAAAGCCAACATGACCGCCATGTTCAGTCAGTTGATACTCCACCTGCGGGGGGAGACTTTCCGGTTTCGGGATCACCTGATGATCCATAAACGGATCGTCTTTGGCGTGAATAATCAGCGTCGGTTTGGCGATCCGGTTCAGCATCGGCATGGCGCTACACTGACGATAATAGTCGATAGCGTCGGCGTAGCCGTGAATTCTGGCGGTGATTAGATCGTCAAATTCACGGATGCGACGTACCGATTTTAACTGCGCGAGATTAATCGGCAGCGTTCCGGGGTAGGCTGCCAGCTTGCGCGCGGCATTGGCTTTTAACAGGTTCAGCAAGTAACGCTGATAAACGCGGGAAAAGCCCTTTTCCATATGATAGCTACAGGCTTCCAGCATAAACGGCGCAGAGACAATCACCGCCGCATCAACCGGGAGATCATTGCCTTCCTTTGCCAGCAAACAGGCCAGCATATTACCGCCGAGCGAATAGCCGACGGCAGCCGTTGGCGCATGACCAAATTCGCGTTGCAGCCAGCGTAAAAACCAACTGGCGTCTTCGGTTTCGCCCGAATGGTAAATGCGGTGCATACGGTTTGGTTCACCGCTGCATCCGCGAAAATGCATCACCACGCCCAGCCAGCCGCGCTTTTGCGCCGCCTCAACCAGACCGTGGGCGTAAGGGCTATTGAGACTGCCTTCCAGCCCGTGAAATACCACTAAACGCGGTTTATGCCGCGCCTGTGCTGGGGCTTCACTCCACGCGAGATCGACAAAATCGCCGTCGGGCAACTCCAGCCGCTGCCAGTACGGGGTGAATTTCACCTTGCGACGAAACAGACGCGGCAGCATGGTTTGCAGATGACAATTGCTAAAGCCGCGCATAGGGGTGAATTCAGCACTGCTGCTGAATTCATTGGCATCGGTCGTCGTTATCTGCGCCATCAGTTGCTTTGGCCTTCCAGCAACATCTGCTCAAGCTGCTCCTGGGCTTCCAGCCACGCCATTTCGCACTCTTCCAGGCCGGATTTGGCGCTGGCTTGCTGTTGCAGGCAGGCGGTCAACTCCGCTTTACGGCTCTGGTCATACAGTTCGCTGTCGCCGAGTTTCTCTTCCGCCTGCGCCAGTTGCGCGTTCAGCTTCTCCATCTCTTTTTCCAGACGGGCAATCTCTTTACGCAGTGGCTGGGTTTGCGCACGCAGCTCCGCTTCCCGGCGCTTCTGATCTTTACGTGCCTGGGCGCTGTTCGCGTTCTCTTTTGGCGCTTCGTCGGCCTGGTTTTCCTGCTTTTGTACGTCGCTCAACCACTGTTGATAATCTTCCAGATCGCCGTCGAACGGTTCGACTTTACGATCGTGAACCAGGTAGAGATCGTCAGTGGTGGAACGCAGCAAATGACGGTCGTGCGAAACGACAACCAGCGCGCCTTCAAACTCGATTAATGCTTCGGTGAGTGCCTGACGCATGTCGAGGTCAAGGTGGTTAGTCGGTTCGTCGAGCAGCAGCAGATTCGGACGCTGCCAGACGATTAATGCCAGCACCAGGCGGGCTTTTTCCCCACCTGAGAAGCGGCGCGTTTCTTCGGTTACTTTATCGCCCTGGAAACCAAAGCCGCCGAGGTAGTCACGCAGTTTTTGTTCCAGCTCCTGCGGCGCTAAACGTGCCAGATGTTGAATAGGTGATTCGTCGGCGCGCAGGTATTCAAGTTGATGCTGGGCGAAGTAGCCGAGCTTGATCCCTTTCGCCAGACCAATTTCACCGCTGACTGGCGCAAGTTCACCGGCTAACAGTTTGATTAATGTCGATTTACCCGCGCCGTTGCGGCCTAACAGACCAATGCGCGAGCCGGGCACCAGGTTCAGTTTAATCGAGTCGAGAATAATGCGATCGCCATAGCCCGCGCTGACTTTTTCCATCTTCAGTAACGGATTTGGCAGGCTTTCCGGCGCGCGGAAGCTAAAGCGGAACGGGTTGTCGACGTGCGCGGGGGCAATCAGCTCCATACGCTCGAGCATCTTAATGCGGCTCTGGGCCTGCTTCGCTTTGGTGGCTTTGGCACGGAAACGGTCGATATAACTTTGCAGATGCGCTACGCGTTCCTGCTGGCTTTCATACATCGCTTGTCGCTGCGCCAGACGGGTGGCGCGCTGTACTTCAAACGAACTGTAGTTGCCGGTGTACTCGAACATGCTTTGTTGTTCGATATGAATAATTTTATCAACGATCGGATCGAGGAAGTCGCGGTCGTGAGAGATCAGGATCAGCGTGCCCTGATAGCTCTTCAACCATTTTTCCAGCCAGATAACGGCATCGAGATCGAGGTGGTTAGTCGGTTCGTCGAGCAGCAGCAAGTCTGAACGGCAAATCAGCGCCTGGGCAAGGTTAAGACGCATACGCCAGCCACCGGAGAAATCACTTACCGGGCGCTCCAGTTGTTCATTGCTGAAACCGAGGCCGTGCAGCAGGCTGGCAGCACGGGAGCGAATACTCCATGCGTCAATAGCATCCAGCTTGCCATGAATGGTCGCAATGGCGTGCCCGTCGTTACGTTCGTTGGCGTCGTGTAGCTGCGCTTCTAGTTGACGATATTCACGGTCGCCGTCAATGACATATTCCAGCGCCGCTTGCGGTAACGCCGGCGTTTCCTGATTCACCCACGCCAGTTGCCAGCTTCCCGGAAAGGTGTAGCTGCCGCCGTCGGCGCTGATTTCATTTTTCAGCAATGCCAGCAGGGTAGATTTACCACAGCCGTTTTTACCCACCAGGCCGACTTTCTGCCCAGGGTTGATGGTGGCGGTGGCATTATCCAGCAGGACGCGCACGCCGCGACGAATTTGTAACGAGGAGAAAACAATCATAAGGTGCCGTATGTTCAGACTATGTTAACTTATCATTATGATAATGTAATGTATGGGCGAGCTGCCGCACCGGGCGCAATGGTAGCCCAAAACAGCGACTATACACAAAAACCATACCGGGAGGGGGATGATGTCTCAGCCAGCGAAAGTTTTGCTGCTGTATGCCCATCCGGAATCTCAGGACTCGGTGGCAAACCGGGTACTGCTTAAACCGGCCACGCAGCTCAGCAATGTTACCGTGCACGACCTTTACGCGCACTATCCCGATTTTTTTATTGATATCCCCCGTGAGCAGGCATTACTGCGCGAGCACGAGGTGATTGTCTTTCAGCATCCTCTTTATACCTATAGCTGCCCGGCGCTACTGAAAGAGTGGCTGGACCGGGTATTAAGTCGTGGTTTTGCCAGCGGGCCGGGAGGAAACCAACTGGCGGGAAAGTACTGGCGTAGCGTGATTACCACCGGCGAGCCGGAAAGTGCTTACCGTTATGACGCGCTGAATCGCTACCCGATGAGCGATGTGCTGCGCCCCTTTGAACTGGCGGCGGGCATGTGCCGGATGCATTGGTTAAGTCCCATCATTATTTACTGGGCGAGACGGCAAAGCGCACAGGAGCTGGCGAGCCACGCCAGAGCCTACGGTGACTGGCTGGCAAATCCGCTGTCTCCAGGAGGCCGCTGATGGAAGGTTCCGATTTTTTACTCGCAGGAGTGCTGTTTCTCTTCGCGGCGGTGGCTGCGGTGCCGCTGGCATCGCGGCTGGGTATTGGCGCTGTGTTGGGATATTTGCTGGCAGGGATTGCAATTGGCCCGTGGGGGCTGGGGTTTATTAGCGACGTCGATGAGATCCTCCACTTTTCGGAACTCGGCGTGGTATTCCTGATGTTTATCATCGGCCTTGAGTTGAATCCCTCCAAACTTTGGCAACTGCGGCGTTCGATTTTTGGCGTAGGCGCGGCACAGGTGCTGTTAAGCGCGGCGTTGCTGGCGGGATTATTGATGCTGACGGATTTCGCCTGGCAGGCGGCGGTGGTCGGTGGCATTGGCCTTGCGATGTCTTCAACTGCAATGGCGTTGCAATTGATGCGTGAGAAAGGGATGAATCGCAGCGAATCCGGCCAGTTAGGTTTCTCGGTACTGCTGTTTCAGGATCTGGCGGTGATCCCGGCACTGGCGTTAGTGCCGTTGTTGGCGGGGTCGGCAGACGAACATTTCGACTGGATGAAGATCGGCATGAAGGTGCTGGCGTTTGTCGGCATGCTGATTGGTGGGCGCTATTTACTGCGTCCGGTATTCCGCTTTATTGCAGCTTCTGGCGTGCGGGAAGTGTTCACCGCCGCGACGCTGCTGCTGGTGTTGGGTTCCGCATTGTTTATGGATGCGCTGGGGCTGTCGATGGCGCTCGGTACATTTATTGCGGGCGTGCTGCTGGCGGAAAGTGAATATCGCCATGAACTGGAAACGGCTATCGATCCCTTTAAAGGCTTGCTGCTCGGTTTGTTCTTTATCTCTGTCGGCATGTCGCTCAATCTCGGGGTGCTTTATACCCATCTGTTGTGGGTAGTGATAAGCGTGGTTGTGCTGGTGGCGGTGAAAATTCTCGTGTTGTATCTGCTGGCGCGATTGTATGGCGTGCGTAGCTCAGAGCGGATGCAGTTTGCTGGCGTGTTGAGTCAGGGCGGCGAGTTTGCCTTTGTCCTCTTTTCTACCGCTTCTTCGCAACGCTTATTCCAGGGCGACCAGATGGCGCTGTTGCTGGTGACGGTGACGCTTTCCATGATGACCACGCCGTTGCTGATGAAGCTGGTGGATAAATGGCTATCCCGCCAGTTTAACGGACCGGAAGAAGAAGACGAAAAACCGTGGGTCAACGATGATAAACCCCAGGTCATTGTCGTGGGCTTCGGGCGTTTTGGTCAGGTGATTGGTCGTTTGCTGATGGCAAATAAAATGCGCATTACCGTGCTGGAGCGGGATATCAGCGCCGTTAACCTGATGCGTAAATACGGCTACAAAGTTTATTACGGCGACGCCACGCAGGTCGATCTTTTACGTTCTGCGGGTGCAGAGGCCGCTGAGTCTATCGTGATCACCTGTAACGAACCGGAAGACACCATGAAGCTGGTGGAAATATGCCAGCAGCACTTTCCGCATTTGCATATTCTTGCGCGAGCGCGCGGACGTGTGGAAGCGCATGAGTTATTACAGGCAGGGGTGACGCAGTTTTCCCGTGAAACATTCTCCAGTGCGTTAGAGCTGGGGCGCAAGACGCTGGTCACGCTTGGCATGCATCCGCATCAGGCGCAGCGGGCGCAACTGCATTTTCGCCGCCTGGATATGCGGATGCTGCGAGAGCTCATCCCAATGCATGCCGATACTGTACAAATTTCTCGCGCCAGGGAAGCCCGACGCGAACTGGAAGAGATTTTCCAGCGTGAAATGCAACAAGAACGACGCCAGCTGGACGGCTGGGATGAATTTGAGTAGAGGGTAAAGATGGCAATCCGAAAACGTTTTATTGCGGGCGCAAAATGCCCGGCCTGTCAGGCACAGGATTCAATGGCGATGTGGCGCGAAAATAATATTGATATTGTTGAATGCGTTAAGTGCGGACATCAGATGCGAGAAGCAGACAAAGAAGCCCGCGATCACGTTCGCAAAGATGAGCAAGTGATCGGGATTTTTCATCCGGACTAGCGATATGCGCCGAGTTTTTTTAAGCTAGTGAGTACACGGCTGCAGAATTCCGCTACAATCTGCGCCACTATTCTTCCCATGCTCAGGAGATATCATGAAAGTAGCAAAAGACCTGGTGGTCAGCCTGGCCTATCAGGTACGTACAGAAGACGGTGTGTTGGTTGATGAGTCTCCGGTGAGTGCGCCGCTGGACTACCTGCATGGTCACGGTTCCCTGATCTCTGGCCTGGAAACGGCGCTGGAAGGTCATGAAGTTGGCGACAAATTTGATGTCGCTGTTGGCGCGAACGACGCTTACGGTCAGTACGACGAAAACCTGGTGCAACGTGTTCCTAAAGACGTATTTATGGGCGTTGATGAACTGCAGGTAGGTATGCGTTTCCTGGCTGAAACCGACCAGGGTCCGGTACCGGTTGAAATCACTGCGGTTGAAGACGATCACGTAGTGGTTGATGGTAACCACATGCTGGCCGGTCAGAACCTGAAATTCAACGTTGAGGTTGTGGCGATTCGTGAAGCGACCGAAGAAGAACTGGCTCATGGTCACGTTCACGGCGCGCACGATCATCACCACGATCACGACCACGACGGTTGCTGCGGCGGTCATGGCCACGATCACGGTCATGAACACGGTGGCGAAGGCTGCTGTGGCGGTAAAGGCAACGGCGGTTGCGGTTGCCACTAATACCGAAAAAGTGACAAAAAAGCGGGGAATCCCCGCTTTTTTTACGCCTCAATAATGTGGCGGTGGCGTTTCTTCAGCCTGCGACGCGATGTTCGACGGCTGGCTGGCTTTTAACTTCTCGGTCAGCAGACGCAGATGATCGCGCAGTTTCGCCATCTCCATTTCATGAGCGGTCACCGTGACGTTCAGTTCTTCAATGGTGATTTCCTGAAAAGCCAGTCGGCTCTCCAGCTCTGCCAGGCGTGCTTCCAATGATAAATCCTGCATGATTCACCTCTTTTGTCGAATGGTCGCCGCGGATTCTACTTAACTTTGCTGCCCGAGACAGCACTCATTTCGCGGTCATCGAAACTAATTTAAACAAAAAGAGTCTGAAAATAGATGATAATAGGGCGTGTCTGTATGTAGATTTGTTCGACAACGCTTTATAGTACCCTTCTGATAATAGTTAACCCTGGGGTGAGATGCCCCGATCCTGGAGATATGGATGAAATCACTGTTTAAAGTAACGCTGCTGGCGACCACAATGGCCGTTGCCCTGCATGCACCAATCACTTTTGCTGCTGAAGCTGCAAAACCTGCTACAACTGCTGACAGCAAAGCAGCGTTCAAAAATGACGATCAGAAATCAGCTTATGCACTGGGTGCCTCGCTGGGTCGTTACATGGAAAACTCTCTAAAAGAACAAGAAAAACTGGGCATCAAACTGGATAAAGATCAGCTGATCGCTGGTGTTCAGGATGCATTTGCTGATAAGAGCAAACTCTCCGACCAAGAGATCGAACAGACTCTGCAAGCATTCGAAGCTCGCGTGAAGTCTTCTGCTCAGGCGAAGATGGAAAAAGACGCGGCTGATAACGAAGCAAAAGGTAAAGAGTACCGCGAGAAATTTGCCAAAGAGAAAGGTGTGAAAACCTCTTCAACTGGTCTGGTTTATCAGGTAGTAGAAGCCGGTAAAGGCGAAGCACCGAAAGACAGCGATACTGTTGTAGTGAACTACAAAGGTACGCTGATCGACGGTAAAGAGTTCGACAACTCTTACACCCGTGGTGAACCGCTTTCTTTCCGTCTGGACGGTGTTATCCCGGGTTGGACAGAAGGTCTGAAGAACATCAAGAAAGGCGGTAAGATCAAACTGGTTATTCCACCAGAACTGGCTTACGGCAAAGCGGGTGTTCCGGGGATCCCACCGAATTCTACCCTGGTGTTTGACGTAGAGCTGCTGGATGTGAAACCAGCGCCGAAGGCTGATGCAAAGCCGGAAGCTGATGCGAAAGCCGCAGATTCTGCTAAAAAATAAGCATTAAGAATCGCCGCCTGACCAGGCGGCGGTTTTTTTATTACAGGCCGGATATAATTAGTGCTGGAAAGCGGAACCTCCGCTGTATTAATTTAGTTACCCGCATCATTAATGAGCCTGCCCTGAAAAGTTAACGACAGGCTCCTGAAAAGGAGTGTTTTTTTTCATGTCCAGGTCGCTTTTAACCAACGAAACCAGTGAGTTGGATTTACTGGATCAACGTCCTTTCGACCAGACCGATTTTGATATTCTGAAATCCTACGAAGCGGTGGTGGACGGGTTAGCGATGCTTATTGGCTCCCACTGTGAAATCGTTTTGCACTCTTTGCAGGATCTAAAATGTTCAGCCATTCGCATTGCTAACGGTGAACATACCGGCCGGAAGATTGGTTCGCCAATTACTGACCTGGCGCTACGTATGCTGCACGATATGACGGGAGCGGATAGCAGCGTTTCTAAATGCTACTTTACTCGCGCCAAAAGCGGCGTATTAATGAAGTCCCTGACTATCGCGATTCGTAACCGCGAACAGCGTGTAATTGGTCTGCTGTGCATCAATATGAATCTTGATGTTCCCTTCTCGCAGATTATGAGCACTTTTGTGCCGCCAGAAACCCCGGATGTCGGTTCAAGCGTCAACTTTGCCTCTTCTGTTGAAGATCTGGTTACCCAAACGCTGGAGTTCACCATCGAAGAAGTGAATGCCGATCGCAATGTTTCTAATAACGCCAAAAATCGTCAGATTGTGCTGAATCTCTACGAGAAAGGGATCTTCGATATTAAAGACGCGATCAACCAGGTTGCTGACCGCCTGAACATCTCCAAACACACTGTCTATCTCTACATCCGCCAGTTCAAAAGCGGTGATTTCCAGGGGCAAGATAAGTAATGCGTTTTGCCATCGTGGTGACCGGGCCAGCATACGGTACGCAACAGGCGAGTAGTGCTTTTCAGTTTGCGCAGGCGCTGATAGTAGAAGGTCATGAGTTAAGCAGCGTCTTTTTCTATCGGGAAGGGGTCTATAACGCTAACCAATTGACCTCACCGGCAAGTGACGAATTTGACCTTGTGCGCGGCTGGCAACAGTTGAATGCGCAACATGGTGTGGCGCTGAATATCTGCGTAGCGGCAGCGTTACGCCGCGGTATCGTCGATGAAACTGAAGCAGGAAGGCTGGGGCTGGCTTCGTCAAACCTTCAGCCGGGATTTACCTTAAGCGGACTTGGCGCGCTGGCGGAAGCCTCGCTGACCTGTGACAGGGTGGTACAGTTCTGATGAAACGAATTGCGTTTGTTTTTTCTACTGCACCTCATGGTACAGCTGCTGGTCGGGAAGGTTTAGATGCTTTACTGGCAACTTCCGCATTAACTGACGATCTGGCCGTCTTCTTTATTGCTGATGGCGTTTTTCAGCTGCTGTCAGGACAAAAGCCCGATGCAGTGCTGGCGCGTGATTACATTGCCACTTTTAAATTGTTGGGTCTGTACGACATTGAACAGTGCTGGGTTTGTGCGGCTTCACTGCGCGAACGCGGGTTAGATCCGCAGACACCCTTTGTTGTCGAAGCCACGCCGCTCGAAGCAGATGCCTTACGCCGCGAACTCGCCAACTACGATGTTATTTTGAGGTTTTGAGGCGTTTATGCTGCACACGTTACATCGTTCACCCTGGCTGACGGATTTTGCTGCGCTGCTGCGTCTGCTCAGTGAAGGAGACGAACTGCTATTATTGCAAGATGGCGTAACTGCCGCAGTTGACGGTAACCGCTACCTTGAAAGTCTGCGTAATGCCCCCATTAAGGTCTATGCCCTGAACGAAGACCTTATTGCCCGCGGTTTGACTGGTCAAATTTCGAACGACATCATTCCCATTGACTATAATGATTTCGTCAGACTTACGGTTAAGCACTCCAGCCAGATGGCCTGGTGATGGCGGGATCGTTGTATATTTCTTGACACCTTTTCGGCATCGCCCTAAAATTCGGCGTCCTCATATTGTGTGAGGACGTTTTATTACGTGTTTACGAAGCAAAAGCTAAAACCAGGAGCTATTTAATGGCAACAGTTAACCAGCTGGTACGCAAACCACGTGCTCGCAAAGTTGCGAAAAGCAACGTGCCTGCGCTGGAAGCATGCCCGCAAAAACGTGGCGTATGTACTCGTGTATATACTACCACTCCTAAAAAACCGAACTCCGCGCTGCGTAAAGTATGCCGTGTTCGTCTGACTAACGGTTTCGAAGTGACTTCCTACATCGGTGGTGAAGGTCACAACCTGCAGGAGCACTCCGTGATCCTGATCCGTGGCGGTCGTGTTAAAGACCTCCCGGGTGTTCGTTACCACACCGTACGTGGTGCGCTTGACTGCTCCGGCGTTAAAGACCGTAAGCAGGCTCGTTCCAAGTATGGCGTGAAGCGTCCTAAGGCTTAATGGTTCTCCGTTAAGTAAGGCCAAACGTTTTAACTTAAATGTCAAACTAAACTCGTAGAGTTTTGGACAATCCTGAATTAACAACGGAGTATTTCCATGCCACGTCGTCGCGTCATTGGTCAGCGTAAAATTCTGCCGGATCCGAAGTTCGGATCAGAACTGCTGGCTAAATTTGTAAATATCCTGATGGTAGATGGTAAAAAATCTACTGCTGAATCTATCGTATACAGCGCGCTGGAGACCCTGGCTCAGCGCTCTGGTAAATCTGAACTGGAAGCATTCGAAGTAGCTCTCGAAAACGTGCGCCCGACTGTAGAAGTTAAGTCTCGCCGCGTTGGTGGTTCTACTTATCAGGTACCAGTTGAAGTCCGTCCGGTTCGTCGTAATGCTCTGGCAATGCGTTGGATCGTTGAAGCTGCTCGTAAACGCGGTGATAAATCCATGGCTCTGCGCCTGGCGAACGAACTTTCTGATGCTGCAGAAAACAAAGGTACTGCAGTTAAGAAACGTGAAGACGTTCACCGTATGGCCGAAGCCAACAAGGCGTTCGCACACTACCGTTGGTAATCCCTTCGGAGTTTTAGTCACCAGGCGGGCGCTTCCAGTAAGCAGCCCGCTTTGGGCTACTTAAATTGAACGCCTAAAAGATAAACGAGGAAACAAATGGCTCGTACAACACCCATCGCACGCTACCGTAACATCGGTATCAGTGCGCACATCGACGCCGGTAAAACCACTACTACCGAACGTATTCTGTTCTACACCGGTGTAAACCATAAAATCGGTGAAGTTCATGACGGCGCTGCAACCATGGACTGGATGGAGCAGGAGCAGGAACGTGGTATTACCATCACTTCCGCTGCGACTACTGCATTCTGGTCTGGTATGGCTAAGCAGTATGAGCCGCATCGCATCAACATCATCGACACCCCGGGGCACGTTGACTTCACAATCGAAGTAGAACGTTCCATGCGTGTTCTCGATGGTGCGGTAATGGTTTACTGCGCAGTTGGTGGTGTTCAGCCGCAGTCTGAAACCGTATGGCGTCAGGCAAACAAATATAAAGTTCCGCGCATTGCGTTCGTTAACAAAATGGACCGCATGGGTGCGAACTTCCTGAAAGTTGTTAACCAGATCAAAACCCGTCTGGGCGCGAACCCGGTTCCGCTGCAGCTGGCGATTGGTGCTGAAGAACATTTCACCGGTGTTGTTGACCTGGTGAAAATGAAAGCTATCAACTGGAACGACGCTGACCAGGGCGTAACCTTCGAATACGAAGATATCCCGGCAGACATGGTTGAACTGGCTAACGAATGGCACCAGAACCTGATCGAATCCGCAGCTGAAGCTTCTGAAGAGCTGATGGAAAAATACCTGGGTGGTGAAGAACTGACTGAAGCAGAAATCAAAGGTGCTCTGCGTCAGCGCGTTCTGAACAACGAAATCATCCTGGTAACCTGTGGTTCTGCGTTCAAGAACAAAGGTGTTCAGGCGATGCTGGATGCGGTAATCGATTACCTGCCATCCCCGGTTGACGTACCTGCGATCAACGGTATCCTGGACGACGGTAAAGACACTCCGGCTGAACGTCACGCAAGTGATGACGAGCCGTTCTCTGCACTGGCGTTCAAAATCGCTACCGACCCGTTTGTTGGTAACCTGACCTTCTTCCGTGTTTACTCCGGTGTGGTTAACTCTGGTGATACCGTACTGAACTCCGTGAAAGCTGCACGTGAGCGTTTCGGTCGTATCGTTCAGATGCACGCTAACAAACGTGAAGAGATCAAAGAAGTTCGCGCGGGCGACATCGCTGCTGCTATCGGTCTGAAAGACGTAACCACTGGTGACACCCTGTGTGACCCGGATGCGCCGATCATTCTGGAACGTATGGAATTCCCTGAGCCGGTAATCTCCATCGCAGTTGAACCGAAAACCAAAGCTGACCAGGAAAAAATGGGTCTGGCTCTGGGCCGTCTGGCTAAAGAAGACCCGTCTTTCCGTGTATGGACTGACGAAGAATCTAACCAGACCATCATTGCGGGTATGGGCGAACTGCACCTCGACATCATCGTTGACCGTATGAAGCGTGAATTCAACGTTGAAGCGAACGTAGGTAAACCGCAGGTTGCTTACCGTGAAACTATCCGCCAGAAAGTTACCGATGTTGAAGGTAAACACGCGAAACAGTCTGGTGGTCGTGGTCAGTATGGTCATGTTGTTATCGACATGTACCCGCTGGAGCCGGGTTCAAACCCGAAAGGCTACGAGTTCATCAACGACATTAAAGGTGGTGTAATCCCTGGCGAATACATCCCGGCCGTTGATAAAGGTATCCAGGAACAGCTGAAAGCAGGTCCGCTGGCAGGCTACCCGGTAGTAGACATGGGTATTCGTCTGCACTTCGGTTCTTACCATGACGTTGACTCCTCTGAACTGGCGTTTAAACTGGCTGCTTCTATCGCCTTTAAAGAAGGCTTTAAGAAAGCGAAACCAGTTCTGCTTGAGCCGATCATGAAGGTTGAAGTAGAAACTCCGGAAGAGAACACCGGTGACGTTATCGGTGACTTGAGCCGTCGTCGTGGTATGCTCAAAGGTCAGGAATCTGAAGTTACTGGCGTTAAGATCCACGCTGAAGTACCGCTGTCTGAAATGTTCGGATACGCAACTCAGCTGCGTTCTCTGACCAAAGGTCGTGCATCATACACTATGGAATTCCTGAAGTATGATGAAGCGCCGAGTAACGTTGCTCAGGCCGTAATTGAAGCCCGTGGTAAATAAACCTAAGGGTTAATACCAAAGTCCCGTGCTCTCTCCTGAAGGGGAGAGCACTATAGTAAGGAATATAGCCGTGTCTAAAGAAAAATTTGAACGTACAAAACCGCACGTTAACGTTGGTACTATCGGCCACGTTGACCACGGTAAAACTACTCTGACCGCTGCAATCACCACCGTACTGGCTAAAACCTACGGCGGTGCTGCTCGTGCATTCGACCAGATCGATAACGCGCCGGAAGAAAAAGCTCGTGGTATCACCATCAACACTTCTCACGTTGAATACGA
>NZ_JAVUPQ010000008.1:0-105078 GCF_032029835.1 Escherichia sp. AM3
ATCGGTGGAGCTGCATGACAAAGTCATCGGGCATTATCTGAACATAAAACACTATCAATAAGTTGGAGTCATTACCCACGTTTGAGTCAGGTTAAAAAACTTGTCAATGCCGGGCAAGTTCGTACAACACGTAGTGCCCTGTTAAATGCAGATGAGTTAGGTTTGGATTTTGATGGTATGTGTAATGTTATCATTGGATTATCAGAGAGCGACTTTTATAAAAGCATGACCACCTACTCTGATCATACTATCTGGCAGGATGTTTACAGACCCAGGCTTGTTACAGGCCAGGTTTATCTTAAAATTACGGTAATTCATGACGTACTGATCGTCTCGTTTAAGGAGAAGTAATATGAAATGTCCGGTTTGCCACCAGGGAGAAATGGTTTCTGGCATTAAAGATATTCCATACACCTTCCGTGGACGAAAAACAGTATTGAAAGGTATCCACGGTTTATATTGTGTCCATTGCGAAGAGAGCATCATGAATAAAGAAGAGTCAGATGCTTTCATGGCGCAAGTAAAGGCATTTCGGGCTTCGGTGAATGCCGAAACAGTGGCACCTGAATTTATAGTGAAGGTTCGAAAAAAGCTCTCTCTTACCCAAAAAGAGGCAAGCGAAATTTTTGGGGGAGGTGTAAATGCGTTTTCGCGTTACGAAAAAGGCAATGCCCAACCTCATCCTTCCACAATCAAACTTTTACGTGTTCTGGATAAGCATCCAGAACTATTGAATGAAATCCGTTAATTAATGGAAAAGCGGGGGCAACTCGCTTTTTTCTTTACCGGAGTGTGAGCCAAATCACTCGCGATAAGTTTGAGCGAACAATGCTACAGGCGTATTGTTGTTGGGCTTATAATTTCTCCGGTAAGGAATACCATGTATACGCGAAATTTATTATGGCTGGTCAGCCTGGTAAGTGCGGCTCCTCTCTACGCTGCTGACGTTCCCGCCAACACACCGCTCGCCCCGCAACAAGTCTTTCGTTACAACAATCATAGCGACCCAGGTACGCTCGACCCGCAAAAGGTGGAGGAGAATACTGCCGCGCAGATTGTGCTGGATCTGTTTGAAGGTCTGGTATGGATGGACGGTGAAGGCCAGGTGCAGCCCGCTCAGGCTGAACGCTGGGAGATACTGGACGGCGGCAAGCGCTATATTTTCCATCTGCGTAGCGGTTTGCAGTGGTCCGACGGTCAGCCTCTGACGGCAGAGGATTTTGTCCTCGGCTGGCAGCGCGCGGTTGACCCGAAAACGGCAAGCCCTTTTGCTGGCTATCTGGCACAGGCGCACATTAACAATGCCGCAGCTATTGTTGCGGGTAAAGCAGATGTTACATCGCTGGGTGTCAAAGCGACGGATGATCGTACTCTTGAAGTTACGCTTGAGCAGCCGGTTCCTTGGTTCACGACGATGCTCGCCTGGCCGACGCTGTTCCCGGTTCCTCATCATGTCATCGCTAAACATGGCGATAGCTGGAGTAAGCCAGAGAACATGGTTTACAACGGTGCCTTTGTGCTTGATCAGTGGGTAGTTAACGAAAAGATTACTGCACGCAAAAATCCAAAGTACCGCGATGCGCAACATACAGTATTGCAACAGGTTGAGTATCTGGCGCTAGATAATTCGGTCACCGGCTATAACCGCTATCGCGCGGGAGAGGTCGATCTCACCTGGGTTCCGGCGCAGCAAATTCCCGCCATTGAAAAATCACTGCCTGGCGAGCTACGAATTATTCCGCGTCTGAACAGCGAATATTACAACTTCAACCTTGAGAAACCGCCATTTAACGATGTGCGAGTGCGTCGGGCGCTATATCTTACGGTTGATCGACAGCTTATTGCGCAAAAGGTACTGGGGTTGAGAACGCCCGCAACCACGCTGACGCCGCCAGAGGTAAAAGGCTTTAGCGCGACGACGTTCGATGAACTGCAAAAGCCAATGAGTGAGCGCGTCGCGATGGCAAAAGCCTTGCTGAAACAGGCGGGATACGACGCCTCTCATCCGCTACGCTTTGAGCTGTTCTACAACAAGTACGATCTGCATGAAAAGACCGCGATAGCGTTGTCTTCCGAATGGAAAAAATGGCTGGGTGCACAGGTGACGCTGCGCACAATGGAGTGGAAAACCTATCTTGATGCCCGACGAGCCGGTGATTTCATGCTGTCTCGGCAGTCGTGGGATGCGACGTACAATGATGCTTCCAGCTTCCTGAACACGCTCAAAAGCGATAGTGAAGAAAACGTCGGTCACTGGAAAAATGCGCAGTATGACGCCTTACTAAACCAGGCCACGCAGATCACTGATGCGACAAAGCGTAATGCGTTGTATCAGCAGGCAGAAGTGATCATCAACCAACAGGCACCGCTGATTCCTATCTACTATCAGCCGTTAATCAAACTGCTTAAACCCTACGTTGGCGGTTTTCCGCTGCATAATCCCCAGGATTATGTCTACAGCAAAGAGTTGTATATCAAGGCACATTGATGCCTTTATCGCCGTCGGAGCACGTCCGGCGGCGCTATTCACGCTGATCTCCTGTGACTCGACGCGGCAGATAATGTAGTATCTCCGGCAATATTGCCCCTTTGAAGGCTGGCGAATAAGTTGAGGAATCAGAATTAATGAGCGATATGGCAGAGCGCCTTGCGCTACATGAATTTACGGAAAACGCCTACTTAAACTACTCCATGTACGTGATCATGGACCGTGCGTTGCCGTTTATTGGTGATGGTCTGAAACCTGTTCAGCGCCGCATTGTGTATGCGATGTCTGAACTGGGCCTGAATGCCAGCGCCAAATTTAAAAAATCGGCCCGTACCGTCGGTGACGTACTGGGTAAATACCATCCGCACGGCGATAGCGCCTGTTATGAAGCGATGGTCCTGATGGCGCAACCGTTCTCTTACCGTTATCCGCTGGTTGATGGTCAGGGGAACTGGGGCGCGCCGGACGATCCGAAATCGTTCGCGGCAATGCGTTACACCGAATCCCGGTTGTCGAAATATTCCGAGCTGCTATTGAGCGAGCTGGGGCAGGGGACGGCTGACTGGGTGCCAAACTTCGACGGCACTTTGCAGGAGCCGAAAATGCTACCTGCCCGTCTGCCAAACATTTTGCTTAACGGCACCACCGGTATTGCCGTCGGCATGGCGACCGATATTCCACCGCATAACCTGCGTGAAGTGGCTCAGGCGGCAATCGCATTAATCGACCAGCCGAAAACCACGCTCGATCAGCTGCTGGATATCGTGCAGGGGCCGGATTATCCGACTGAAGCGGAAATTATCACTTCGCGCGCCGAGATCCGTAAAATCTACGAGAACGGACGTGGTTCAGTGCGTATGCGCGCGGTGTGGAAGAAAGAAGATGGCGCGGTGGTTATCAGCGCATTGCCGCATCAGGTTTCAGGTGCGCGCGTACTGGAGCAAATTGCTGCGCAAATGCGCAACAAAAAGCTGCCGATGGTTGACGATCTGCGCGATGAATCTGACCACGAGAACCCGACCCGCCTGGTGATTGTGCCGCGTTCCAACCGCGTGGATATGGATCAGGTGATGAACCACCTCTTCGCTACCACCGATCTGGAAAAGAGCTATCGTATTAACCTTAATATGATCGGTCTGGATGGTCGTCCGGCGGTGAAAAACCTGCTGGAAATCCTCTCCGAATGGCTGGTGTTCCGCCGCGATACCGTGCGCCGCCGACTGAACTATCGTCTGGAGAAAGTCCTCAAGCGCCTGCATATCCTCGAAGGTTTGCTGGTGGCGTTTCTCAATATCGACGAAGTGATTGAGATCATTCGTAATGAAGATGAACCGAAACCGGCGCTGATGTCGCGGTTTGGCCTTACGGAAACCCAGGCGGAAGCGATCCTCGAACTGAAACTGCGTCATCTTGCCAAACTGGAAGAGATGAAGATTCGCGGTGAGCAGAGTGAACTGGAAAAAGAGCGCGACCAGTTGCAGGGCATTTTGGCTTCCGAGCGTAAAATGAATAACCTGCTGAAGAAAGAACTGCAGGCAGACGCGCAAGCCTACGGTGACGATCGTCGTTCGCCGTTGCAGGAACGCGAAGAAGCGAAAGCGATGAGCGAGCACGACATGCTGCCGTCTGAACCTGTCACCATTGTGCTGTCGCAGATGGGCTGGGTACGCAGCGCTAAAGGCCATGATATCGACGCGCCGGGCCTGAATTATAAAGCGGGTGATAGCTTCAAAGCGGCGGTGAAAGGTAAGAGCAACCAACCGGTAGTGTTTGTTGATTCCACCGGTCGTAGCTATGCCATTGACCCGATTACGCTGCCGTCGGCGCGTGGTCAGGGCGAGCCGCTCACCGGCAAATTAACGTTGCCGTCTGGGGCGACCGTTGACCATATGCTGATGGAAAGCGACGATCAGAAACTGCTGATGGCTTCCGATGCGGGTTACGGTTTCGTCTGCACCTTTAACGATCTGGTGGCGCGTAACCGTGCAGGTAAGGCTTTGATCACCTTACCGGAAAATGCCCATGTTATGCCGCCGGTGGTGATTGAAGATGCTTCCGATATGCTGCTGGCAATCACTCAGGCAGGCCGTATGTTGATGTTCCCGGTAAGTGATCTGCCGCAGCTGTCGAAGGGCAAAGGCAACAAGATTATCAACATTCCATCGGCAGAAGCCGCGCGTGGAGAAGATGGTCTGGCGCAATTGTACGTTCTGCCGCCGCAAAGCACGCTGACCATTCATGTTGGGAAACGCAAAATTAAACTGCGCCCGGAAGAGTTACAGAAAGTCACTGGCGAACGTGGACGCCGCGGTACGTTGATGCGCGGTTTGCAGCGTATCGATCGTGTTGAGATCGACTCTCCTCGCCGTGCCAGCAGCGGTGATAGCGAAGAGTAATATGCCGGGGAGGGCGCTGTTTCCTCCCGCTTGCAAGGAACGCCGGATGAAACGTTAAGTCGTCATCCGGCAGCGTATTCAACCCCCGGAAACGATAAAAATTCCCTTGAAACCGTTGTTTATTCATGCGTTGCGATTAACAATACGCTTTTCCAGAGAGCGGCTTTTAACAATGCCCTAACCTGATTTCAGGTGACGTACAATGCCAGTCTCTCAGACCTTCAGAGGGTGTTATGCTATATATCTTTCGTCTTATTATTACCGTGATTTACAGCATCTTAGTCTGTGTATTCGGCTCCATTTACTGCCTTTTCAGCCCGCGTAACCCGAAACATGTGGCCACCTTTGGGCATATGTTTGGCCGTCTTGCGCCGCTGTTTGGCCTGAAAGTTGAGTGCCGTAAACCTACAGACGCTGAAAGCTACGGCAATGCTATCTATATCGCTAACCACCAGAACAACTATGACATGGTGACAGCATCGAACATCGTGCAACCGCCGACGGTGACGGTAGGTAAAAAGAGCTTGCTGTGGATCCCCTTCTTCGGGCAGTTGTACTGGTTAACCGGCAACTTATTGATCGACAGAAACAATCGCACTAAAGCTCACGGCACCATTGCGGAAGTAGTGAATCACTTCAAAAAACGCCGTATTTCCATCTGGATGTTCCCGGAAGGAACCCGCAGCCGTGGTCGCGGCCTGCTACCGTTCAAGACTGGAGCATTTCACGCGGCAATTGCGGCGGGCGTCCCGATTATTCCCGTGTGCGTCTCTACAACTTCGAATAAGATTAATCTTAATCGACTGCACAACGGTCTGGTGATTGTCGAAATGCTGCCGCCAATTGACGTCAGTCAGTATGGCAAAGATCAGGTTCGTGAGCTGGCTGCCCATTGTCGTTCGATAATGGAACAAAAAATCGCCGAGCTCGATAAAGAAGTCGCAGAACGCGAAGCCGCCGGAAAAGTTTAAGTCGGCAATCTGTATTTTTGCGGGGAACACTTTCCTGCACGGTATTACTTTAGCCAGTTTTACATGGAGCAAATATGTCACTCAGTCGGCGTCAGTTCATTCAGGCATCGGGGATTGCACTTTGTGCAGGCGCTGTTCCCCTGAAGGCCAGCGCAGCCGGGCAACAGCAACCGCTACCCGTTCCGCCGCTACTTGAATCTCGCCGTGGGCAACCGCTGTTTATGACTGTACAACGTGCGCACTGGTCATTTACGCCAGGGACACGCGCGTCGGTCTGGGGAATCAATGGTCGTTACCTGGGGCCGACTATCCGCGTCTGGAAGGGCGACGATGTTAAGCTTATTTACAGCAACCGCCTGACAGAAAATGTCTCAATGACGGTGGCCGGGCTACAGGTACCAGGCCCGCTGATGGGCGGTCCGGCACGGATGATGTCGCCAAACGCTGACTGGGCACCCGTACTGCCCATTCGCCAGAACGCAGCTACTCTGTGGTATCACGCCAATACTCCCAACCGCACGGCTCAGCAGGTCTATAACGGCCTTGCCGGAATGTGGCTGGTGGAAGATGAAGTCAGCAAGTCGCTGCCTATCCCCAACCATTATGGTGTGGATGATTTTCCGGTCATTATCCAGGATAAACGGCTGGATAACTTTGGTACGCCAGAATACAACGAACCGGGAAGCGGCGGCTTTGTTGGTGATACGCTGCTGGTTAACGGTGTACAAAGCCCGTACGTTGAAGTCTCGCGTGGCTGGGTGCGCTTGCGACTGCTGAACGCGTCGAACTCTCGTCGCTATCAACTACAGATGAACGATGGTCGCCCGTTACATGTGATTTCTGGCGATCAGGGATTCCTGCCTGCTCCTGTATCGGTGAAGCAACTTTCGCTGGCACCGGGCGAGCGCCGCGAGATTCTGGTGGATATGAGCAACGGCGATGAAGTGTCGATCACCTGTGGCGAAGCGGCGAGCATTGTTGATCGTATTCGTGGCTTCTTTGAGCCATCCAGTATTCTGGTTTCTACCCTGGTGCTAACGCTGCGCCCAACCGGCCTTCTGCCGCTGGTCACAGACAGTCTTCCGATGCGCTTGCTGCCAACTGAAATCATGGCTGGTTCGCCAATTCGCAGTCGCGATATCAGTCTGGGTGATGACCCGGGTATTAATGGACAGCTGTGGGACGTCAACCGTATTGATGTCACCGCGCAGCAAGGAACGTGGGAACGCTGGACGGTACGCGCGGACGAGCCGCAAGCGTTCCATATTGAAGGCGTAATGTTCCAGATCCGTAACGTGAATGGCGCGATGCCGTTCCCGGAAGACAGAGGCTGGAAAGATACCGTTTGGGTTGACGGACAAGTGGAGCTGCTTGTTTATTTCGGTCAGCCTTCCTGGGCGCACTTCCCGTTCTACTTCAACAGTCAGACGCTGGAAATGGCGGACCGTGGCTCGATTGGGCAACTGTTAGTCAATCCGGTACCGTAATCTTCATACTCGCCCGAGGAGGGCGAGTATGGAATACTTTTCGATTTCTCTTTCGTTCCGGCTTATAATCCCCGGCCTTTGATTATTTTTTTATCATTTCTGGAAGCAAAATGAGCTCTATCTCCCTGATCCAACCGGATCGCGACCTGTTCTCCTGGCCGCAGTACTGGGCCGCCTGTTTTGGACCGGCACCGTTTTTGCCGATGTCTCGTGAAGAGATGGATCAACTTGGCTGGGATAGCTGCGACATCATTTTGGTTACTGGCGACGCGTATGTCGATCACCCAAGCTTCGGGATGGCGATTTGCGGTCGTATGCTGGAAGCACAGGGCTTTCGCGTCGGGATCATCGCCCAGCCAGACTGGAGCAGCAAAGACGATTTCATGCGTCTGGGTAAACCGAATCTGTTTTTCGGTGTTACTGCTGGCAACATGGATTCGATGATCAACCGTTATACCGCCGATCGCCGTTTACGTCATGACGATGCCTACACGCCGGATAACGTCGCGGGTAAGCGCCCGGATCGCGCCACACTGGTTTATACCCAGCGTTGTAAAGAGGCGTGGAAAGATGTACCGGTGATCCTCGGCGGTATTGAGGCTAGTCTGCGCCGTACCGCACATTATGATTACTGGTCCGATACCGTGCGCCGTTCCGTGCTGGTGGATTCGAAAGCCGACATGCTGATGTTTGGTAACGGTGAGCGTCCGCTGGTGGAGGTGGCGCACCGTCTGGCGATGGGCGAGCCGATTAGTGAAATCCGCGATGTGCGTAATACCGCGATTATCGTGAAAGAGGCGCTGCCTGGCTGGAGCGGCGTGGATTCCACCCGTCTTGATACCCCTGGAAAAATCGACCCAATCCCGCATCCGTATGGTGAAGATTTGCCGTGCGCGGATAACAAACCGGTGGCACCGAAAAAGCAGGAAGCCAAAGCCGTAACCGTGCAGCCACCGCGCCCGAAACCGTGGGAAAAAACCTACGTGTTGCTGCCTTCTTTCGAGAAAGTGAAGGGCGATAAAGTGCTGTACGCCCATGCTTCGCGTATTCTGCACCACGAAACCAACCCAGGCTGTGCCCGCGCATTGATGCAAAAACACGGCGACCGCTATGTGTGGATCAACCCGCCTGCTATTCCGCTTTCTACCGAAGAGATGGACAGCGTTTTTGCGCTGCCATACAAGCGCGTGCCACATCCGGCCTATGGCAATGCCCGTATTCCGGCTTACGAAATGATCCGTTTTTCGGTCAACATTATGCGTGGCTGCTTTGGCGGCTGCTCTTTCTGTTCTATCACCGAGCACGAAGGGCGCATTATTCAGAGCCGTTCCGAAGATTCGATCATTAATGAGATCGAAGCGATCCGCGACACCGTTCCAGGTTTTACGGGCGTGATTTCCGATCTTGGTGGGCCAACTGCCAACATGTATATGTTGCGCTGCAAATCGCCACGCGCTGAACAAACTTGTCGCCGTTTGTCGTGCGTTTATCCGGATATTTGTCCGCACATGGACACGAACCACGAACCAACGATCAACCTCTATCGCCGTGCGCGTGATCTGAAAGGCATTAAAAAGATCCTGATTGCCTCTGGTGTGCGTTATGACATAGCCGTAGAAGATCCGCGCTATATCAAAGAACTGGCGACCCATCACGTCGGCGGTTATCTGAAGATTGCCCCGGAACATACCGAAGAAGGGCCGTTATCGAAGATGATGAAGCCGGGCATGGGCAGCTATGACCGCTTTAAAGAGCTGTTCGATACTTACTCAAAACAGGCAGGTAAAGAGCAGTATCTGATCCCCTATTTCATCTCCGCGCACCCCGGTACGCGTGATGAAGATATGGTGAATCTGGCGCTGTGGCTGAAAAAGCACCGCTTCCGCCTCGACCAGGTGCAGAACTTCTATCCGTCGCCGCTGGCGAACTCAACCACCATGTATTACACCGGGAAAAACCCGCTGGCGAAGATTGGTTATAAGAGCGAAGACGTCTTCGTACCGAAGGGCGACAAACAGCGTCGTTTGCATAAAGCGTTGTTGCGTTACCACGATCCGGCAAACTGGCCGTTAATCCGCCAGGCGCTGGAAGCGATGGGCAAAAAGCATCTGATTGGCAGCCGTCGCGATTGCTTAGTGCCTGCGCCAACCATTGAAGAGATGCGTGAAGCTCGTCGCCAGAACCGCAATACCCGTCCGGCGTTGACGAAACATACGCCGATGGCGACCCAGCGTCAGACGCCTGCTACGGCAAAAAAAGCGTCGTCTACGCAATCTCGTCCGGTGAATGCTGGTGCGAAGAAACGGCCTAAAGCGGCGGTTGGACGTTAAAAAATATCCCCGGCAACTGACACGCTACCGGGGATTTTTTTATCATTCTGCGTACATACGCAAGCAGCGCAGGCAATCAAAATAGTCCTGAGCATCAAGACGCGTATTGGCTCTGTTAGCTTCGGATTTGGCAGCATAGATTTGTGGGCGTAGTGCTTTCATATCCTGCTCAAGCCGGGCGATTTTGGCATTTAATGTTTGCACATTGCTCGCCAGCTGATTGACCTTTTGCTCATTGACGCAGCCACTGAGCAAGCAGGTTGCCAGAACAACAGCTCCCACGGTGAAAATCGTTTTCATATAGTGTTCCCTTTTATTTATTGTTCCGGCTAATTGTTATTTAATTCAGCTCATTGCTTTAATCTGGCGGCAGTTTTTGCCTCAATCTGCTTAAGTAGGCTGCCGCTGTTCGGGCGGATAAAATCAGCGATTTCCCACTTGCCTTCGCGCCGCTGTAAAACCAGTTCTTGCTCTTCGTTGTTGCCATTGGTCAGCGTAAAACGAACATGAATGCGGGCGGAATCGGCGGTTTTCTCCAGGACTCGAATTTCATCAACGCGTGAAAATAGCGACTCTTCGCCAAAACAGATCGGATTGTCGTAAATAAATTGCCGTTCTATTTGCATATCTTCATCGGGATTATTGGCCGTCTTGAAGGTGGTTTTATAGAAGGCATTAACCGCCTGGCGGTAAGAGTCGGAAACCACCCACGTCCACGGCCAGCTATAATCAGCAATATGTTCAAAGAGTTCGGCAACAAAGGCTTCCGGCTGTTCTTTTTGCAACGAAGCTAAAGCGGCCAGCGTTTTTTCATTCTCGCTATTAACTGCTTGTAAGACGCTGCCATGATTGCTGACAATATCGTCAATGACCCAACGACCATTTTCCGCCACCATTTTCAGTGTCTGCGTGGTCTTTTCTTTATCATCTTTAAAGATACGAAAGCGCACAACGGCATCGGCATGATCGGCGTCAGTTTGGGTTATCGCAACGCTTTCTAGCACCAGATCGCCAAAATCCTGACAATCACAAACCGGATCATAATCCAGCCAGCCAATATTGCCCGGCAGCGTAAGATTGTCGTTCAGGGTAAGCGCCTGTTGAATACGCGCAGAAGTTATCGCCCGCTCTCCGGTTTCACCAAAATAAGGGGCAGTGGCATCTGATTTATAGTTCTGATAAATATGCCGGACTGTTTGTTCTACGGTCTGTGAGGGGGGCTGTGCGTGTACGGTAAAACTTGCCAGGGCTGCTAAAAACAGAAGTATTATTTTCATCTGTTTTTCACCTCTCCGTTGCGTTTATCCCGGATATAGATGAGTTGTTCTTTTAAGAGCTTCCGGCTCTGCATGATGATGTCCTTATATTTGGCATTCCTGAACAAGGAAGAGTAACAACGGGCGGGACGCGAGGGGAATAAATGATTTCTGAAAAGTCCGGTAGCGGAACATTACCGCCACCGGGAGAATTTGCATGTTAGCCGCCGAACTGGTCAGGATCGGGACCGAGACGCTTGCCCTGATCGAGTTTTGCAATTTCGCCGAGTTCGTCTTTGTCGAGACGGAAATCCCAGACATCAAAGTTTTCGGCAATACGTGAAGGTGTGACCGATTTCGGGATCACCACCAGGCCGCTATCCAGATGCCAGCGGATAACAATCTGCGCCGGGGTTTTGCCGTATTTATCTGCCAGATCGCGAATGACTTTCTGATCGAAAACGCCTTTCCCTCCTTGCGCTAATGGGCTCCAGGATTCGGTCTGGATTTTGTGTGTCGCGTTCCAGGCGTGTAGCTGGCGTTGTTGCATCAGCGGATGAAGTTCGATCTGGTTTATCACAGGCGTCACGCCAGTTTCATCAATCAGGCGTTGCAGGTGATGGATCTGGAAGTTGCACACGCCGATGCTTTTGATTAATCCCTCTTTTTGCAATTCGATCATGCCTTTCCATGCTTCGACATAATGGTCGATAGCGGGAACGGGCCAGTGCATTAAGTAGAGGTCGATATAATCAAGCTGGAGTTTTTTCAGGCTGTCGAGCAGGGCTTCGCGGGGGCGCTTGTGGTCGTCGTTCCACAGCTTAGTGGTGATGAACAGTTCTTCTCTGTTGACTGAGGCATTTTTCAGGGCTTTGCCGACACCTTCTTCGTTCTTGTAGGCCGCGGCGGTATCAATCGAGCGATAACCCACTTCTAACGCTTTTTGAATGGCGGTGATTACTTCCTCATTACTTGCTTGCCAGACGCCCAGTCCCAGCTGGGGCATGACATTGCCATCCTGTAGCTTAATAACGGTTGGATTAGCCATACGTTCCTCCTTTATATGAACTCACCGGAGCAGGCTCCGGTGAGGTGTTGTGAACTTAAGTCTGGACGAAATGCCCGAAAACGAAAGTTTGAGGCGTAAAAAGCTTAGCGGGCGGCTTCGTATATACGGCGGCTGACATCCAACGTAATGTCATGATTTTCGCCCAGTTGGGTCATGCCGTGCTCTTCCAGTTTTTTCAGCAAAGCCGGGATGGAGCTGCCGTCCAGACCGTAGTCGGAGAGGTGGGTCGGCACGCCTAATTGCTCAAAGAAATTGCGGGTTGCGGCAATCGCGGCGTCAATACGCTCATCATCGGAACCTTCAGTGATGTTCCAGACGCGTTCAGCATATTGCAGCAGCTTAGCGCGCTTGGTATCGCGTTTTTCATTCCACAGTGCAGGCAGGACGATAGCCAGTGTTTGCGCGTGATCCAGACCGTGCATCGCAGTCAGTTCGTGGCCCAGCATATGCGTTGCCCAGTCCTGCGGTACGCCAGCGCCAATCAAACCGTTCAGCGCCTGAGTCGCCGCCCACATGACGTTGGCGCGCACATCGTAGTTTTCTGGCTCTTTCAGGGCTTTCGGACCATCTTCGATTAGCGTCAGCAAAATGCCTTCTGCGAAACGGTCCTGAATTTTGGCATCAACCGGTTTGGTAACATACTGTTCCACGGTGTGTACAAAGGCGTCCACTACGCCGTTAGCCACCTGACGCGGCGGCAGGGTGTAGGTATAAACCGGATCGAGCACGGCAAATACCGGCTGAACATGGGCAGAATGGAACGCCTGCTTGTCGCCTGTGGTTTTACGGGAGATCACCGCGCCTGCGTTGGATTCTGAACCGGTTGCTGGCAGCGTCAGCACACAGCCCATCGGGATGGCGCTTTTAATCTCTTTACCGCCCGTTTGCAGAATGTGCCACGGATCGATATTTTCCGGATAGTTAGCCGCTGCGGCGATAAATTTGGTGCCGTCCAGTACAGAACCGCCGCCAACCGCCAGCAGGAAAGTCACTTTCTGTTCGCGAACCAGTTTCACGGCGTTCATCAGCGTTTCATAAGCCGGGTTTGGCTCAATACCGCCAAATTCCAGCACGTCCATGCCTTTCAGGGCATCCAGAACTTGATCGAGAACGCCGGTTTTTTTCACGCTGCCGCCGCCGTAGGTAATCAATACGCGAGCATCGTGAGGAATTTGTTCGCGTAAACCAGCGATTGCGCCTTTACCAAACAGAATGCGGGTTGGGGTGTGCAGATTAAAGTTGTTCATTACTTGCTCCCTTTGCTGGGCCAATATGAGGGCAGAGAACGATCTGCCTGATGTTTTTCATTGTGATCGCCAGCGCCCTGGCTCTCAATGCTCATTTCTGCCAATGTCTTGCCTATTTCTCCAGAGTGCTGGAGAAATGCTACAAAATTGCGCACAATCAAATTGCCGCATTATTCCTAAGAAATTACGCGATATGAAACGTGAAGAGATTTGCCGCTTGCTGGCGGATAAAGTTAATAAACTGAAAAATAAAGAAAATAGTTTGTCAGAACTGTTGCCCGATGTGCGTTTGTTGTATGGCGAGACACCTTTCGCACGTACACCGGTGATGTACGAGCCTGGCATCATAATTCTCTTTTCCGGGCATAAAATCGGTTATATCAATGAACGCGTGTTTCGTTATGATGCCAATGAATACCTGCTGCTGACGGTGCCGTTGCCGTTTGAGTGCGAAACCTATGCCACGTCAGAGGTGCCGCTGGCAGGGTTGCGTCTCAATGTCGATATTTTGCAGTTACAGGAACTGTTGATGGACATTGGCGAAGATGAGCATTTCCAGCCGTCGATGGCAGCCAGCGGGATTAACTCCGCCACGTTATCAGAAGAGATTTTATGCGCGGCGGAGCGGTTACTCGACGTGATGGAGCGACCACTGGATGCGCGTATTCTCGGCAAACAGATCATCCGCGAAATTCTGTACTACGTGCTGACCGGACCTTGCGGCGGCGCGTTACTGGCGCTGGTCAGTCGCCAGACTCACTTCAGTCTGATTAGCCGCGTGCTGAAACGGATTGAGAATAAATACACCGAAAACCTGAGCGTCGAGCAACTGGCGGCAGAAGCCAACATGAGCGTATCGGCGTTCCACCATAATTTTAAGTCTGTCACCAGCACCTCGCCGTTGCAGTATTTGAAGAATTACCGTCTGCATAAGGCGCGGATGATGATCATCCATGACGGCATGAAGGCCAGCGCAGCAGCGATGCGCGTCGGCTATGAAAGCGCATCGCAATTTAGCCGTGAGTTTAAACGTTACTTCGGTGTGACGCCGGGGGAAGATGCGGCAAGAATGCGGGCGATGCAGGGGAATTAAATACGTTCCCGGTACAGCAGCCGGGAACGGGGAAAATCGTCAGGCGTTACAGTATTTTTTTTTAATCACCACAAACAGCGTGCCTAACAAGCCAGCGGTTAACAAGGCAATTGGCAGGATCATCAGGAACGTCATTACCTGATCTTCATGGCGTTTAACGAACGGAATCATACTTAAGGCATAGCCAAAACTGGTTACCACGCTGACCCACAGCAATCCACTTAACCAGTTGAAAAACTGGAAGCGGCGGTTTGGCAGACCGGAAATTCCCGCCATGGTTGGCAGCAGCGTACGGACAAATGCAAGAAAACGTCCAGCCAGCAGCGCCAGCAGACCGTGGCGGTCAAACATGCAGGTGGCGCGCTGGTGATATTTAGCAGGAAGCTGTGCCAGCCAGCCTTTCACCGTTTTGGTATTCCCTAACCAGCGCCCCTGAATATAACTTAGCCAGCAGCCCAGACTTGCTGCGGCGGTCAGAATCGCAATCGTAGGCAGAAAATCCATAACCCCCTGGGCAATCAATGCGCCTGCCAGTATCAACAAGCTGTCGCCTGGCAAAAATGAGGCGGGCAGCAGGCCGTTTTCTAAAAACAGCGTGGCAAACATGACAAAGTAAACAACGCTAACAATATGAGGATCCGCCAGCGCGGCAAAGTCGTGTTGCCAGAGCGCAGCGATGATATCTTGAATAACAGCCATGGACTTTCCTGTGGAACAGCGTTTAAGCCTTTATCTGCCTATTGTACTCCTGATTCGTCCGGGACGCCTTGATCCCGGACGCAACAATTTAAGACTTTTCACAATTAAATGTCTGCAAAATTGTCCAAAAGTGGCAATGTTATACAATTCGCGCAAAACCGGCGTCCAGATCGGCAATCAGATCGTCGACATCTTCCAGACCAATATGCAGGCGAATCAAGGTCCCGCTAAAATCGATCTCGCCTTGTGGGCGAATGGCGGCGATATGTTCTGGTTGATTCGCCAGGATCAACGATTCATACCCGCCCCACGAGTAGGCCATGCTGAATAAACTGAAGTTATCCAGATAGTTCGCCAGCTCTTCATTACTGAGTTTTTTCTTAAGCACAAAGGAAAATAGCCCGCTGCTACCTGTAAAGTCTCGTTTCCAGAATTCGTGTCCTTTACTGCCAGGCAGAGCAGGGTGGTTAACTCGCGCTACTTGCGGATGTTCTGCCAGCCATTCAGCCACTTTCAGACTGCTTTCATGATGTTGACGCAAACGCACACCTAATGTGCGCAGGCCACGGCTGGTTATATAGGCGGTATCGGCATCGACCATCTGGCCCATCAGATAGGCGTTTTCCCGTAGCTGCTCCCAGCAACGGGCATTGCACACGGCAGTGCCAATCATCGCATCTGAATGCCCAACCAGATATTTGGTGGCGGCTTGAATAGAAACATCGATGCCAAAATCCAGCGCCTTAAACAGCACACCGGCTGCCCAGGTGTTGTCGATCATAATGATGGCATCCGGCACCACACTGCGTACGGCGGCAACAATCGCCGGAACGTCGTGGACTTCCATGGTGATGGAGCCTGGCGATTCCAGAAACACGATTTTAGTGTTTGGCTGCAGATGCTTAACGATATCGGCACCAATCAGCGGATCAAACCACGATGTCGTTACGCCCAGTTTGCTGAGGATTTTGCTACAGAAATCCTGACTCGGTTCATAGGCGGTGTTGGTCATCAACACATGATCGCCCTGTTCGACAAAAGCAAGAATGGAATTAGCAACCGCTGCCGCCCCGCAGGGAAATAGCGCGCAGCCTGCGCCACCTTCCAGTTCACACATCGCTTGTTGTAAGGAGAAATGGGTTAACGTTCCGCGCCGTCCATAGAACAACTCGCCATTGGCGCGATTGCGCGTCGCGTGCTTTTTGGCTTCCACACTGTCAAAGACCAGCGAAGAAGCGCGCTGAATCACGCTATTTACCGCGCCGAGAGTGTATTTTTTGCTGCGTCCTGCATTCACCAGTTGAGTATCAAGCTTTTTGTCCGCCATGTCGGGATTCCTGTTTTTATACGTCTGGATGTCTAAACTAGCATGAATATTCGCGGGCGCATCCTGAAGAATTGGCATAAAGCAGAAAATTTTCGCAAATGGCGTGCTGGTGACTTTTTTACTGCGTAAACGCAAGGAAAAGAAAGCAAAGGTACGGCAGTATGCAAATAGTAATGAGAACGACTATCAATTCGACGTCATTTTGATATTATTATGCGCAGATTTTGTGACTTGCGTCCTGGAGATACACAGTGGGTAATAATTTGATGCAGACGGACCTTTCCGTCTGGGGTATGTATCAGCACGCCGATATTGTCGTTAAGTGCGTGATGATTGGGCTTATTTTGGCCTCCGTAGTCACTTGGGCAATCTTCTTCAGTAAGAGCGTAGAATTCTTCAATCAGAAGCGTCGCCTTAAGCGCGAGCAGCAACTGCTGGCTGAAGCGCGTTCCTTAAACCAGGCCAACGATATCGCCGCTGATTTTGGTAGCAAAAGCTTAAGCCTGCATTTGCTCAATGAAGCGCAGAATGAGCTGGAACTGTCAGAAGGCAGCGACGATAACGAAGGTATTAAAGAACGTACCAGCTTCCGTCTGGAGCGTCGGGTCGCCGCAGTGGGTCGTCAAATGGGCCGCGGTAACGGCTATCTGGCAACCATCGGCGCGATTTCTCCGTTCGTTGGTCTGTTTGGTACGGTCTGGGGCATCATGAACAGCTTTATTGGTATCGCGCAAACGCAGACCACTAACCTGGCAGTCGTTGCGCCGGGTATCGCAGAAGCTCTGTTAGCAACGGCAATCGGCCTCGTGGCAGCGATTCCTGCGGTCGTTATCTATAACGTATTTGCACGCCAGATTGGCGGCTTTAAAGCGATGCTGGGTGATGTTGCAGCGCAGGTATTGTTGCTGCAAAGCCGTGACCTGGATCTGGAAGCCAGCGCCGCTGCGCATCCGGTTCGTGTCGCACAAAAATTACGCGCAGGATAATATCCGATGGCAATGCATCTTAACGAAAACCTCGACGATAACGGCGAAATGCATGATATCAACGTGACGCCGTTTATCGACGTGATGTTGGTTCTGCTGATTATCTTTATGGTGGCGGCACCGTTAGCGACGGTAGATGTGAAGGTGAACTTGCCTGCTTCTACCAGCACGCCGCAGCCGCGCCCGGAAAAACCGGTTTATCTGTCGGTGAAGGCAGACAACTCGATGTTTATCGGTAACGATCCGGTCACCGATGAAACAATGATTACGGCGTTGAATGCGTTAACCGAAGGCAAGAAAGACACCACCATCTTCTTCCGAGCGGACAAAACCGTCGATTACGAGACGTTGATGAAGGTAATGGATACGCTGCATCAGGCGGGTTACCTGAAGATAGGTCTGGTCGGCGAAGAAACCGCCAAAGCGAAGTAAAGTAGAATTGCCTGATGCGCTACGCTCATCAGGCCTACAAAATCTATTGCAACATGTTGAATCTTCGTGCGTTTGTAGGCCGGATAAGGCGTTCACGACGCATCCGGCATTAGGTGCTCAATGCCTGATGCGCTACGCTTATCAGGCCTACAAAATCTATTGCAACATGTTGAATCTTCATGCGTTTGTAGGCGGATAAGGCGTTTTCGCCACATCAGGTAAGAGTGAATTCACAATGATGCCCGGTTGCTTTTCACAACCGGGCATTTTTTTAACCTAAATGCTCGCCGCCGCACACGCCGTGCACTTCTGCGGTGACGTAGCTCGACTCCTGACTTGCCAGATAAACATATACAGGGGCCAGTTCCGCCGGTTGCCCCGCACGTTTCATCGGCGTTTGCTGACCAAACTGCGGGATCTTATCCTGCGTTTGTCCGCCGGAAATTTGCAGTGCTGTCCAGATCGGGCCTGGCGCGACAATATTCACCCGAATACCTTTCTCCGCGACCTGTTTTGCCAAGCCACGGCTGTAGTTCAGAATCGCCGCCTTCGTAGCCGCATAGTCCAGTAAATGCGGACTTGGCTGGTATGCCTGGATTGACGAAGTGGTGATGATACTTGCACCTTTCGGTAGCAGGGGGATCGCTTCCTGGGTTAGCCAGAACAGCGCGAAAACGTTAATGGCAAAGGTCTTTTGAAACTGTTCGCTGGTGAGGTCTGCAATATCCGGAATGGCAACCTGTTTCCCGGCGACCAGCGCCATAATATCCAGCCCGCCTAACGCCTTGTGCGCTTCGTGAACCAGCGAACGGGCAAATTTCTCATCGCTTAAATCGCCTGGCAGCAGAACGGCTTTGCGTCCGCATTCTTCAATGATCTTTTTCACATCCTGAGCGTCTTCTTCTTCCACGGGAAGATAACTGATCGCCACGTCAGCCCCTTCACGCGCGTAAGCGATGGCGGCAGCGCGACCTATTCCGGAATCGCCCCCTGTCACCAGTGCTTTACGATCTTTCAGGCGACCGCTACCAACATAGGTTTTCTCGCCGCAATCCGGTACCGGTGTCATCTTCGCCTGGATGCCTGGCGTCGGTTGTTTCTGTTTGGGATATTCACCAGTGTAATACTGCGTGGTCGGGTCTTTTAAATGAGACATCGTTTTTCTCCCTTCAGGTTCAACGTCCTTTAAGGGTAGACGTTCTCGATGCGTTGATAAGGGAACCAGGAAGATCCCTAAACCTCAGAATTATGCGACAAAGGTTTAACGTATATGTTGATTTGCTGTTGCGTGCTGTTTACTCAATTGCGATATACTGTTGCCCGTTTTAACTACACGACAGGAATGTATGGAACGTTTTCTTGAAAATGCAATGTATGCTTCTCGCTGGCTGCTTGCCCCCGTGTACTTTGGCCTTTCGCTGGCGTTAGTTGCCCTGGCGCTGAAGTTCTTCCAGGAGATTATTCACGTACTGCCGAATATCTTCTCGATGGCGGAATCAGATTTGATCCTCGTGTTGCTGTCGCTGGTGGATATGACGTTGGTTGGCGGTTTGCTGGTGATGGTGATGTTTTCCGGTTATGAGAATTTCGTCTCACAGCTGGATATCTCCGAGAACAAAGAGAAGCTGAACTGGCTGGGGAAAATGGACGCAACGTCGCTGAAAAACAAAGTAGCAGCGTCGATTGTGGCAATTTCTTCCATTCACTTACTGCGCGTCTTTATGGATGCGAAAAATGTCCCGGATAACAAACTGATGTGGTACGTCATTATCCATCTGACGTTTGTGCTTTCTGCATTTGTGATGGGCTATCTTGACCGACTGACTCGTCATAATCACTGATCTGATTCGGGCGCGGTTCGCGCGCCCGTTATTAACAGGTCATTTATCGGAAGACGCCTGCCACAGATTCAGCTCGCCATCGGCGATATGCTGATCAATCTGCGCCAGCTCCTTGGTGCTAAATGTCAGATTATTCAGCGCCTGCACGTTCTCCTCTAGTTGCTCCGCGCGGCTGGCACCAATCAATACCGACGTCACGCGATCATCTTTCAGCAACCAGCTTAACGCCATTTGCGCCATTGATTGTCCACGCTGCTGTGCCATTTCATTCAATAAGCGCAGGCTGTTGAGGTTGGCTTCGGTAAGCATTTTCGGTGTCAGACCACGAACTTTATTCCCTTCACGATGCATCCGTGAATCTTGCGGAATGCCGTTGAGATATTTTCCGGTCAGCAATCCCTGAGCCAGAGGAGTAAAGGCAATACAGCCCACGCCGTTATTTTGCAGGGTATCCAGCAGGCCGCTTTTATCCACCCAGCGGTTCAGTAAATTGTACGAAGGTTGATGAATTAACAGCGGAATTTTCCACTCGCGCAGCAACTCGACCATTTTTTGCGTCCGCTCTGGCGAGTAAGAGGAGATCCCGACATACAGCGCCTTACCGCTTTGTACCGCATGAGCCAGCGCAGAGGCGGTTTCTTCCATCGGCGTATTTTCATCGACGCGATGAGAGTAAAAGATATCGACATACTCAAGCCCCATACGCTTCAGGCTTTGGTCGAGGCTGGCGAGCAGGTATTTACGTGAACCGCCAGAGCCGTAAGGGCCGGGCCACATATCGTAGCCAGCCTTGGTAGAGATAATCAGTTCATCGCGATAAGCGGCAAAATCCTCCCGCAGCAGGCGACCAAAGTTCTCTTCTGCGCTTCCTGGAGGCGGCCCGTAATTGTTGGCTAAATCAAAGTGCGTAATGCCCAAATCAAACGCTTTACGCAGGATCGCACGCTGTGATTCCAGCGCGTTAACGTGACCGAAATTGTGCCATAAACCGAGCGATAACGCGGGCAGGCGTAAACCACTTTTTCCGCAATAGCGGTATTGCATCTGCCCGTAACGTTCGGGATTCGCTAACCAGACCATGACCTCTCCTTTCCACCGTTCAATTTCGAAACAATGTTTCTAGTTTAGCGATTCGCCAGCGCGTATCCCGTAGTCTGGCTCACAGAGTGACGAAAAACTGGGCAAAAACACGTGCTTATGCTTTGCTTAAAAAAACACCAACTGAGGAGTGCAACGATGCCGCGTTTAACCGCCAAAGATTTCCCACAAGAGTTGCTGGATTACTATGACTATTACGCTCACGGGAAAATCTCGAAACGTGAGTTCCTCAACCTTGCGGCGAAGTGCGGTAGGCGGGATGACGGCATTAGCGTTGTTTGATTTGCTCAAGCCAAATTATGCGCTGGCGACTCAGGTAGAGTTTACCGACCCGGAAATTGTTGCTGAGTACATCACGTATCCTTCGCCAAATGGTCACGGCGAGGTGCGGGGTTATCTGGTGAAGCCCGCAAAGATGAGCGGCAAAACGCCAGCCGTAGTGGTGGTGCATGAGAATCGTGGACTGAATCCGTATATCGAAGATGTGGCACGGCGAGTGGCGAAGGCGGGGTATATCGCCCTGGCACCTGACGGCTTAAGTTCCGTTGGAGGTTATCCGGGAAATGATGATAAAGGTCGTGAGCTGCAACAGCAGGTTGATCCAACCAAACTGATGAATGATTTCTTTGCCGCAATTGAGTTTATGCAACGCTATCCGCAAGCGACAGGCAAAGTGGGTATTACCGGATTTTGCTATGGCGGTGGCGTATCGAACGCGGCGGCTGTCGCGTATCCGGAACTGGCCTGCGCGGTGCCGTTTTATGGTCGTCAGGCACCCACTGCCGATGTGGCGAAGATTGAAGCGCCTTTACTACTCCACTTCGCGGAACTGGACACCCGAATCAACGAGGGCTGGCCTGCTTACGAGGCGGCGTTGAAAGCCAATAATAAGGTTTATGAGGCGTATATCTATCCGGGGGTTAATCACGGATTCCATAATGATTCCACGCCCCGTTATGACAAATCTGCCGCCGATCTTGCCTGGCAAAGGACACTGAAATGGTTCGATAAATATCTCTCCTGATAGGTTTATCTCTTACGGGATTACGTCTTAAACAAGCATGAAAAAATAGCGTGCGCAAAAGTCGTTCTTTGCCTAAAATATCGCTATATATGACAATATATAGCGAATGAGGTGAACGATGAATAACCATTTTGGTAAAGGCTTAATGGCGGGATTAAAAGCAACGCATGCCGACAGTGCGGTTAATGTGACAAAATTCTGTGCCGATTATAAACGCGGTTTTGTATTAGGCTACTCACACCGGATGTACGAAAAGACCGGAGATCGCCAGCTTAGCGCCTGGGAAGCGGGTATTCTGACGCGCCGCTATGGACTGGATAAAGAGATGGTAATGGATTTCTTTCGTGAGAATAATTCCTGTTCTACGTTGCGCTTTTTTATGGCCGGTTATCGCCTCGAAAATTGATCAAACATACGTATTATCTTGCTTTAATTAATTACACTAATGCTTCTTCCCTTCGTTTTAGCGCCCCGCCGCAGTATCATGATATCGATAACCATAATAAATGTGTGGTAAATGGCGCATCGATCGCATTATTGATTTTGCGATTGAGGCAAAATATATGCCAGGTCTTCGCAACGGAATAACTATAAATGACTGGAGATAACACCCTCATCCATTCTCACGGCATTAACCGTCGTGATTTCATGAAGCTTTGTGCAGCATTAGCCGCCACCATGGGGTTAAGTAGCAAAGCCGCTGCAGAGATGGCCGAATCGGTTACTAACCCGCAGCGTCCGCCAGTTATCTGGATTGGCGCGCAGGAGTGCACCGGTTGTACGGAATCTCTGCTTCGTGCAACGCATCCAACGGTAGAAAACCTCGTACTGGAGACTATCTCTCTGGAGTATCACGAAGTGCTTTCCGCCGCCTTCGGTCATCAGGTCGAAGAGAACAAACATAACGCTCTCGAGAAGTACAAAGGGCAGTATGTGTTAGTGGTGGATGGTTCCATCCCATTAAAAGATAACGGTATTTATTGCATGGTTGCCGGTGAGCCGATTGTGGATCACATCCGCAAAGCGGCGGAAGGCGCAGCAGCCATTATCGCTATCGGTTCCTGCTCTGCGTGGGGCGGTGTTGCCGCAGCTGGAGTTAACCCAACTGGCGCAGTCAGCCTGCAAGAAGTTCTGCCAGGCAAAACCGTTATCAATATTCCGGGCTGCCCGCCGAACCCGCACAACTTCCTCGCGACCGTTGCGCACATCATCACTTACGGCAAACCGCCGAAACTGGATGACAAAAACCGTCCGACCTTCGCCTATGGCCGTCTGATTCACGAACACTGCGAACGTCGCCCGCACTTCGATGCTGGTCGTTTTGCCAAAGAGTTCGGTGATGAAGGCCACCGCGAAGGCTGGTGCCTGTACCACCTCGGCTGTAAAGGGCCAGAAACTTACGGCAACTGCTCAACGCTGCAATTCTGCGATGTTGGCGGTGTGTGGCCGGTGGCGATTGGTCACCCGTGCTATGGCTGTAACGAAGAAGGTATCGGCTTCCATAAAGGCATCCATCAGCTTGCCAACGTCGAAAATCAAACTCCGCGTTCACAGAAACCGGATGTTAACGCTAAAGAGGGCGGCAACGTCTCTGCAGGCGCTATTGGTTTGCTCGGCGGTGTGGTTGGGTTGGTTGCCGGTGTCAGCGTGATGGCGGTGCGTGAACTGGGTCGTCAGCAAAAGAAAGATAACGCTGACTCACGGGGAGAATAACCGTGAACAGACGTAATTTTATTAAAGCAGCCTCCTGCGGGGCATTGCTGACGGGCGCGCTGCCGTCTGTCAGTCATGCGGCTGCTGAAAACCGCCCGCCAATTCCGGGATCGCTGGGGATGTTGTACGACTCGACCTTGTGCGTAGGCTGCCAGGCTTGCGTCACCAAGTGTCAGGATATCAATTTCCCTGAACGTAACCCGCAAGGGGAACAGACCTGGTCGAACAACGACAAACTGTCGCCGTATACCAATAACATCATTCAGGTGTGGACCAGCGGCACAGGGGTCAACAAAGACCAGGAGGAGAACGGCTACGCGTACATTAAGAAACAGTGTATGCACTGCGTCGATCCGAACTGTGTCTCTGTGTGCCCGGTCTCTGCACTGAAAAAAGATCCGAAAACCGGCATTGTCCATTACGACAAAGACGTGTGCACCGGCTGCCGTTACTGCATGGTCGCCTGTCCGTACAACGTGCCGAAGTACGACTACAACAACCCGTTTGGTGCGCTGCATAAGTGCGAGCTGTGCAACCAGAAAGGTGTGGAACGTCTCGATAAAGGCGGTCTACCTGGCTGCGTAGAAGTGTGCCCGGCGGGCGCGGTGATTTTCGGTACGCGTGAAGAGCTGATGGCGGAGGCGAAAAAACGTCTGGCGCTGAAGCCTGGCAGCGAATACCACTATCCGCGTCAGACGCTGAAATCTGGCGACACTTACCTGCATACGGTGCCGAAATATTATCCGCATCTGTACGGCGAGAAAGAGGGCGGCGGTACTCAGGTTCTGGTACTGACGGGTGTGCCTTATGAAAATCTCGACCTGCCGAAACTGGACGATCTTTCTACCGGTGCGCGTTCCGAAAATATTCAACACACCCTGTATAAAGGCATGATGCTACCACTGGCTGTGCTGGCGGGCTTAACCGTGCTGGTTCGTCGCAACACCAAAAACGACCATCACGACGGAGGAGACGATCATGAGTCATGATCCACAACCGCTGGGCGGCAAAATCATCAGTAAACCGGTCATGATTTTTGGACCGTTAATCGTCATCTGTATGCTCCTGATTGTGAAGCGTCTGGTGTTCGGTCTGGGCTCTGTCTCTGACCTGAACGGCGGCTTCCCGTGGGGCGTGTGGATTGCGTTTGACCTGCTGATTGGCACCGGCTTTGCCTGTGGCGGCTGGGCGCTGGCGTGGGCGGTATACGTCTTTAACCGTGGGCAATACCATCCGCTGGTGCGTCCGGCGCTGTTGGCGAGTCTGTTTGGTTACTCACTGGGTGGCTTGTCGATCACTATCGACGTGGGTCGCTACTGGAACCTGCCGTACTTCTACATTCCGGGTCACTTCAACGTGAACTCGGTACTGTTCGAGACGGCGGTCTGTATGACCATCTATATCGGCGTGATGGCACTGGAGTTTGCTCCGGCACTGTTTGAACGTCTGGGGTGGAAGGTGTCGCTACAGCGACTAAACAAGGTGATGTTCTTCATCATCGCGCTCGGTGCGCTGCTGCCGACCATGCACCAGTCTTCAATGGGGTCGCTGATGATCTCGGCGGGCTACAAGGTGCATCCGTTGTGGCAGAGCTATGAAATGTTGCCGCTGTTCTCGCTGCTGACGGCGTTCATCATGGGCTTCTCGATTGTCATCTTTGAAGGTTCGCTGGTGCAGGCGGGTCTGCGTGGCAACGGTCCGGATGAAAAGAGTCTGTTTGTTAAGCTGACCAACACCATCAGTGTGTTGCTGGCGATTTTCATCGTGCTGCGCTTTGGCGAGCTTATCTATCGCGACAAGCTGTCGTTAGCGTTTGCCGGTGACTTCTACTCCGTGATGTTCTGGATTGAAGTCCTGCTGATGCTCTTCCCGCTGGTCGTTCTGCGTGTGGCGAAGCTGCGTAATGATTCCCGCATGCTGTTCCTGTCAGCACTGAGCGCACTGTTAGGTTGTGCAACCTGGCGTCTGACCTATTCGCTGGTGGCATTCAACCCGGGCGGCGGTTACGCCTACTTCCCGACCTGGGAAGAACTGTTGATTTCTATTGGTTTTGTGGCTATTGAGATTTGCGCTTACATCGTACTCATTCGTCTACTGCCGATACTTCCTCCTTTAAAACAAAACGATCATAATCGTCATGAGGCGAGCAAAGCATGAGCCAGAGAATTACTATTGATCCGGTAACCCGTATTGAGGGGCATTTACGCATCGATTGCGAAATCGAAAATGGCGTCGTTTCGAAAGCATGGGCTTCCGGTACCATGTGGCGCGGCATGGAAGAGATCGTGAAAAACCGCGATCCGCGCGATGCATGGATGATTGTGCAACGTATCTGTGGCGTATGTACTACCACTCACGCGCTGTCTTCCGTTCGTGCGGCAGAAAGTGCGCTGAATATCGACGTTCCGGTTAACGCGCAATACATCCGTAACATCATTCTGGCTGCGCACACCACGCATGACCATATTGTTCATTTCTATCAGCTTTCGGCGCTGGACTGGGTGGACATCACTTCTGCACTGCAAGCTGACCCAACCAAAGCCTCCGAAATGCTGAAAGGCGTTTCGACCTGGCACCTGAACAGTCCGGAAGAGTTCACCAAAGTTCAGAACAAGATCAAAGATCTGGTTGCCAGCGGTCAGTTGGGTATTTTCGCTAATGGCTACTGGGGTCATCCGGCGATGAAACTGCCGCCGGAAGTGAACCTGATTGCGGTAGCGCACTACCTGCAAGCGTTGGAGTGCCAGCGTGACGCTAACCGCGTCGTGGCGCTGCTGGGCGGTAAAACGCCGCACATTCAGAACCTGGCGGTAGGTGGTGTCGCGAACCCGATCAACCTCGACGGTTTGGGCGTGCTGAACCTTGAGCGCCTGATGTACATCAAGTCTTTCATCGACAAACTGAGCGACTTTGTTGAGCAGGTTTATAAGGTTGATACCGCAGTTATTGCCGCGTTCTACCCGGAATGGCTGACACGCGGTAAAGGTGCGGTGAACTACCTGAGCGTGCCGGAATTCCCGACCGACAGTAAAAACGGCAGCTTCCTGTTCCCGGGCGGCTACATTGAGAATGCGGATCTGTCCTCGTATCGTCCGATCACTTCTCATTCCGATGAATACCTGATCAAAGGCATTCAGGAAAGCGCGAAGCACTCCTGGTATAAAGACGAAGCGCCGCAGGCACCGTGGGAAGGCACCACCATTCCGGCTTATGATGGTTGGTCTGACGACGGGAAATATTCCTGGGTGAAATCACCGACTTTCTACGGCAAAACGGTAGAAGTGGGGCCACTGGCTAATATGCTGGTGAAACTGGCGGCAGGTCGCGAATCTACCCAGAACAAACTGAATGAAATCGTTGCGATTTATCAGAAACTGACTGGCAACACGCTGGAAGTGGCACAGCTGCACTCCACGCTGGGCCGTATTATTGGTCGTACCGTTCACTGCTGTGAATTGCAGGATATCCTGCAAAACCAATACAGTGCACTGATCACCAATATCGGCAAAGGCGATCACACCACCTTTGTGAAGCCGAACATTCCGGCAACGGGTGAATTCAAAGGTGTTGGCTTCCTCGAAGCGCCGCGCGGTATGCTCTCTCACTGGATGGTTATTAAAGACGGTATCATCAGCAACTACCAGGCGGTTGTTCCATCAACCTGGAACTCTGGTCCGCGTAACTTCAATGATGACGTCGGTCCTTACGAGCAGTCGCTGGTGGGTACACCGGTTGCCGATCCGAATAAACCGCTGGAAGTGGTGCGTACCATTCACTCCTTTGACCCGTGCATGGCCTGTGCGGTACACGTAGTGGATGCTGACGGCAACGAAGTGGTTTCAGTGAAGGTTCTGTAATGCGTATTTTAGTCTTAGGGGTCGGCAATATTTTGCTGACCGATGAAGCCATCGGTGTGCGGATTGTCGAAGCGTTAGAGCAACGATACATTCTGCCGGATTATGTTGAGATCCTCGATGGCGGCACGGCGGGAATGGAGCTGCTTGGCGACATGGCAAATCGCGATCATTTGATTATTGCGGATGCCATTGTCTCGAAAAAGAACGCGCCGGGAACGATGATGATCCTGCGGGATGAAGAAGTTCCGGCGTTGTTTACCAACAAAATCTCTCCGCATCAGCTTGGCCTGGCCGACGTCTTGTCGGCCCTGCGCTTCACCGGCGAGTTTCCGAAAAAGCTGACCCTGGTCGGCGTGATCCCGGAATCGCTGGAGCCACACATCGGCTTAACGCCGACGGTTGAAGCAATGATTGAACCTGCGCTTGAGCAGGTTCTGGCTGCGCTGCGTGAATCTGGCGTGGAAGCCATCCCACGGGAGGCGATTCATGACTGAAGAGATAGCAGGTTTCCAGACCTCCCCGAAGGCGCAAGTACAGGCAGCGTTTGAAGAAATTGCCCGGCGTTCGATGCACGATCTCTCTTTTCTGCATCCTTCAATGCCGGTGTATGTTTCTGATTTTACGCTGTTCGAAGGTCAGTGGACGGGGTGTGTGATCACCCCGTGGATGCTGAGTGCAGTTATCTTCCCCGGCCCGGATCAACTCTGGCCGCTGCGCAAAGTGAGTGAAAAAATTGGTCTGCAACTGCCGTATGGCACTATGACCTTTACCGTTGGCGAACTGGACGGTGTTTCGCAATATCTCTCCTGTTCGCTGATGTCGCCGCTTTCGCACAGCATGTCGATTGAAGAGGGCCAACGCCTGACGGATGACTGCGCACGAATGATCCTTTCGCTGCCAGTCACGAATCCGGATGTACCACACGCAGGGCGTCGCGCCCTGCTGTTTGGTCGCAGGAGTGGCGAAAATGCATGAGTTGTCTCTTTGCCAGAGCGCCGTTGAAATTATCCAACGGCAGGCGGAGCAGCACGATGTTAAGCGCGTCACCGCCGTGTGGCTGGAAATTGGCGCGCTCTCCTGCGTTGAGGAGAGCGCCGTCCGTTTTAGTTTTGAAATTGTCTGCCACGGAACGGTGGCGCAAGGGTGCGATTTACATATCGTCTATAAACCCGCCCAGGCTTGGTGCTGGGATTGCAGCCAGGTGGTGGAGATTCATCAGCACGATGCGCAGTGTCCGCTCTGTCACGGCGAGCGGTTGCGTGTCGATACCGGCGATTCGCTGATCGTCAAAAGTATTGAAGTTGAATAACCGGAGTTAATAATGTGTATTGGCGTTCCAGGCCAGGTGCTGGCTGTCGGTGAAGATATTCACCAGCTTGCGCAGGTTGAAGTATGTGGTATCAAGCGCGATGTGAATATCGCCCTGATTTGTGAAGGTAACCCTGCCGCTCTACTGGGCCAGTGGGTGCTGGTACACGTCGGATTTGCCATGAGCATCATCGACGAAGATGAAGCCAAAGCCACATTAGACGCACTGCGCCAAATGGATTACGACATTACCAGCGCGTGATGATTAGCTTTCGTAGGCCTGATAAGACGCGGCAGCGTCGCATCAGGCATTGTGCACGATTGCCGGATGCGGCGTGAACGCCTTATCCGGCCTGGATGGCTTGCTGCGACGAACACCAACCCTTACCCCTGACGCTTATCTTCCGTATTCGTCTCGAAATCACTGGCGTCATGGCGCTCATGCAACTGCTCATTCAGCGGTCCGTTGGTGCGGTTAACAATACGCCCACGTTTCACCGCCGGACGTTCGCCTACTTCTTTCGCCCAGCGTTGTACATGCTTATAACTGCCCGCATCAAGAAACTCAGCGGCATCATACACACCACCTAACACCACGTTGCCAAACCACGGCCAAATCGCCATATCCGCAATGGTGTACTCATCGCCCGCAACAAACTTATGCTGCGCCAGTTGCTTATCCAGCACGTCGAGCAGACGTTTGGCTTCCATGGTAAAGCGGTTGATGGCGTACTCAATCTTTACCGGTGCGTAATGGTAAAAGTGACCAAAACCACCGCCGAGGAACGGTGCCGCGCCCTGTAACCAGAACAGCCAGTTCATCGTTTCAGTACGCTTTGCCAAATCCTGCGGCAGGAAGTAGCCAAATTTCTCCGCCAGATAAAGCAGGATCGAACCAGATTCAAACACGCGGATCGGCGGATTATGCGTATGATCGCGCAGCGCCGGGATCTTCGAGTTTGGGTTCACTTCGACAAAGCCGCTGGAGAATTGATCGCCATCGCCAATACGAATCAGCCAGGCGTCGTACTCTGCACCAGTAACGCCCAGCGCCAGCAGCTCCTCAAGCATAATCGTTACTTTCTGACCGTTCGGCGTTCCCAGCGAATAAAGTTGCAATGGGTGTTTGCCAACGGGCAGCGTTTTTTCATGCGTCGGACCAGAAACCGGGCGATTGATATTGGCGAACGCGCCGCCAGCGGATTTATCCCACGTCCAGACTTTCGCGGGCTGATAAGTATTGTCTGTCATAGTGAGTTGCCTTCTGAGTGGTAGTGTTGAAGCAGTGTAGCAGGTCACTTGCTGTACAGAATGTGAATTTTTTAACCCTTTGCGCCAGCCGCTGCGATGAGGTGTATGATTAGTCTGACCTCTGTCCGGTTAATGTCGCTGAGCAGGTAATCAGAGCACAACAATTACGCCAACTGCTTAGGTTGTATTGTTAAAGGTAAAGTGATGAGCAAAGGAACGACCAGCCAGGATGCCCCGTTCGGGACATTATTGGGCTACGCCCCGGGTGGGGTAGCAATCTACTCTTCAGATTACAGTTCTCTCGATCCGCAGGAATACGAAGATGACGCCGTATTCCGTAGCTATATCGACGACGAATATATGGGCCACAAGTGGCAATGCGTTGAATTTGCTCGCCGTTTTCTCTTTCTGAATTACGGTGTGGTCTTTACTGACGTGGGTATGGCGTGGGAGATTTTCTCGCTGCGCTTCCTGCGAGAAGTGGTTAATGACAACATCCTGCCATTGCAGGCATTTCCTAACGGCTCGCCGCGTGCGCCGGTCGCGGGTGCGCTTCTTATCTGGGATAAAGGCGGTGAATTTAAAGACACTGGCCATGTCGCCATCATTACCCAATTGCATGGCAACAAAGTCCGTATTGCGGAACAGAACGTGATTCATTCCCCGTTGCCGCAAGGGCAACAGTGGACGCGTGAGCTGGAGATGGTGGTCGAAAACGGCTGCTATACCCTGAAAGACACTTTTGATGACACCACCATTCTGGGCTGGATGATCCAGACGGAAGATACTGAATACAGCTTACCGCAGCCGGAAATTGCAGGCGAGCTGCTGAAAATCAGCGGAGCGCGCCTGGAAAACAAAGGCCAGTTTGACGGTAAATGGCTGGATGAAAAAGATCCGCTGCAAAACGCCTATGTGCAGGCCAACGGTCAGGTGATCAATCAGGATCCTTATCATTACTACACCATTACCGAGAGTGCCGAGCAGGAGCTAATTAAAGCCACCAACGAGCTGCACCTGATGTATCTTCACGCAACCGACAAGGTGCTGAAAGATGACAACCTGCTGGCGCTGTTCGACATCCCGAAAATCCTCTGGCCACGTTTGCGTCTCTCCTGGCAGCGTCGCCGTCACCATATGATCACTGGTCGTATGGATTTCTGCATGGATGAGCGTGGCCTGAAGGTTTACGAGTACAACGCCGACTCCGCCTCCTGTCATACCGAAGCGGGCTTGATCCTCGAACGTTGGGCGGAGCAGGGCTATAAAGGCAACGGCTTCAATCCGGCGGAAGGGCTGATTAACGAATTGGCTGGTGCCTGGAAACACAGTCGTGCACGTCCGTTTGTCCATATCATGCAGGACAAAGATATCGAGGAAAACTATCACGCGCAGTTTATGGAGCAGGCGCTGCACCAGGCGGGCTTTGAAACGCGTATCTTGCGTGGATTGGATGAACTGGGCTGGGATGCTGCCGGGCAACTGATTGATGGGGAAGGGCGACTGGTTAACTGCGTGTGGAAAACCTGGGCGTGGGAAACCGCGTTTGATCAGATTCGTGAAGTTAGCGACCGTGAGTTTGCTGCGGTGCCAATCCGTACCGGTCATCCGCAAAACGAAGTGCGTCTTATCGACGTATTGCTGCGCCCGGAAGTGCTGGTCTTTGAGCCGCTGTGGACGGTGATCCCCGGCAACAAAGCGATTCTGCCGATCCTCTGGTCGCTGTTTCCGCACCATCGTTACCTGCTGGATACCGATTTCACTGTTAATGATGAACTGGTGAAAACAGGTTACGCAGTGAAACCGATCGCCGGTCGCTGTGGTAGCAATATCGACCTGGTCAGCCATCATGAAGAGGTGCTGGACAAAACCAGCGGTAAATTTGCCGAGCAGAAAAACATCTATCAGCAACTGTGGTGTTTGCCGAAAGTGGACGATAAATACATTCAGGTATGTACCTTCACCGTTGGCGGCAACTACGGTGGGACGTGTTTGCGCGGTGATGAATCACTGGTCATCAAAAAAGAGAGTGATATTGAACCGTTAATTGTGGTGAAAAAGTAATACATGTTGTAGCAACCCCGTACTGATTATGAAGAATAATTAGTACGGGGATTAATCAAAATATTCAATATTTATATATTCCAATATTTATTCATTTCATATGTGAATATATTAACCAGTGGAATACCTGTGCTTTGATTATTTCTAAAGGTTTTGAATGAATGCTTATTGTCTGATACACAAGAAATAACACTCTTTTTATCGTTAAAAAATGATATTTCACTTTGCCCATGCCGTTAAAGTCACTGATAATGCGTCCGTTCGTAAATTCAAAATGGCGTAATCTAATATATGCTAAATTTATTTGTTGGCCTTGATATATACACAGGGCTTTTGTTATTGCTTGCTCTGGCATTTGTGTTGTTCTACGAAGCAATCAATGGTTTTCATGACACGGCGAATGCGGTGGCAACCGTTATTTATACTCGTGCCATGCAACCACAACTTGCTGTGGTGATGGCGGCATTTTTTAACTTTTTTGGCGTGTTATTGGGCGGACTTAGCGTTGCCTATGCCATTGTCCATATGTTGCCAACCGATTTGTTGCTGAATATGGGGTCAACCCACGGCCTGGCGATGGTCTTTTCCATGCTGCTGGCGGCGATTATCTGGAACCTGGGAACGTGGTTCTTCGGTTTACCGGCCTCCAGTTCGCACACCTTGATTGGTGCGATTATCGGCATCGGTTTAACCAACGCGCTGTTAACCGGCTCATCGGTGATGGATGCGTTAAACCTGCGTGAAGTGACCAAAATTTTCTCCTCGCTGATTGTTTCCCCTATCGTCGGCCTGGTCATTGCGGGAGGCCTGATATTCCTGCTGCGACGCTACTGGAGCGGGACGAAAAAGCGTGACCGTATTCACCGCATTCCGGAAGATCGCAAAAAGAAAAAAGGCAAACGTAAACCGCCATTCTGGACGCGTATTGCGCTGATTGTTTCCGCTGCGGGCGTGGCGTTTTCGCACGGCGCGAACGACGGACAAAAAGGGATCGGCCTGGTAATGCTGGTACTGGTGGGGATTGCCCCTGCTGGCTTCGTCGTCAATATGAATGCGTCCGGCTATGAAATTACCCGTACCCGCGATGCCGTTACCAACTTCGAACACTACCTGCAACAGCATCCTGAACTGCCGCAGAAGTTGATTGCGATGGAACCTCCATTGCCTGCAGCATCGACTGATGGCACGCAAGTAACAGAGTTTCACTGTCATCCGGCAAATACCTTTGATGCTATTGCGCGCGTTAAAACGATGCTGCCAGGCAATATGGAAAGTTACGAGCCGTTAACCGTGAGTCAGCGCAGCCAGCTGCGCCGCATTATGCTGTGCATCTCTGATACCTCCGCGAAGCTGGCGAAACTGCCAGGCGTCAGTAAAGAAGACCAGAACCTGCTGAAAAAACTGCGCAGCGATATGTTAAGCACCATTGAGTACGCTCCGGTGTGGATCATCATGGCGGTAGCACTGGCGCTCGGCATTGGCACCATGATTGGCTGGCGTCGTGTAGCGATGACTATCGGTGAGAAGATTGGTAAGCGCGGCATGACGTATGCGCAAGGCATGGCGGCACAAATGACGGCGGCAGTGTCTATCGGCCTTGCCAGTTATATTGGGATGCCTGTCTCCACAACACACGTCCTCTCGTCTGCGGTAGCAGGGACGATGGTGGTGGACGGCGGTGGGTTACAGCGTAAAACGGTAACCAGCATCCTGATGGCGTGGGTGTTTACTTTACCGGCGGCAATTTTTCTTTCTGGTGGGCTGTACTGGATAGCATTGCAGTTGATTTAACCTTCCTGAAAATGCCCGGTCCTGGCGATCGGGCATTTCCATTTTTGACTAGTGATAACCACGCGCGGTCATAAAATCCGTAATCGCTTTTTCTACATCAACCAACACCTGTTCCAGTGGCTGATTGGCATCGATATCAACCAGTTGTGCACCACCAAAGGTTAACTGTGGCGTTATGGCAATCTTCCTCGCCAGCGATTCCCGTTTATGGTCGGGTTTACGTGCACAGGCAACTTCAAGGTCAACATTGAGTTTGATGACCAGATCAGGCTTATGGCTCGCCATCCAGTGAAACGCTTTACGTTCCTGGCTTGCTAGCCATGAGACAAAACGACCACCTTCAACGTTAGGTGGGAACACCGTACCATCGTAAGCGCCAGGAATTTGGTCCTGAGGATAACGGTCGGTTAGAACAATTAACCCGCGACGACGACAGGCTAGCATATGACGAAAGCGCAGTAAGCGACGGGCGACAAACGCTGTAATTACCAGCGCCGGAACTGGTCCAGGCAATTTTTTTGCTGTTTTCACCTGATTTCGTTCAATTGTTTTATGTAAGGATTTTCCCATCAACGGTAATTTTGTCACTGCACGACCGACATTTCCGGCCTGTTTTCCTAAATGAACTCTTTCGGCAGCACCATATTTTTCGACAACGGTAATAAGATGTTCACACACCGTTGACTTGCCTGAACCATCGCTACCAATAACGGCAATTAATGGAGGTGTTATTGACTGCATGAATATATCCTTTAATTTAAATATCCATTAAAAATATTTATTTGGTTAATATGTTTTTATGAAAGCGTAATTCAGGTCAATGTCACAATTAACCATTGTCACAATAAGGTTGAACGGATATTCTGAGCACGGACCACGTAATATTCAATACATTATTTACTGCCGGGTTTTTCGTGAATCAACGTAATATGTCAATAATTAATTCCACGCCAGTGCATGTTATTGCCATTGTAGGATGTGATGGTTCAGGTAAATCGACCCTCACGGCAAGCCTGGTAAATGAACTGGCAGCAAGAATGCCAACAGAACACATTTATCTCGGGCAATCGTCCGGGCGAATTGGCGAATGGATTTCACAGCTCCCTGTTATTGGCGCACCTTTTGGGCGTTATCTGCGAAGTAAAGCGGCACATGTGCACGAAAAGCCCTCAACACCGCCTGGTAATATTACTGCACTGGTTATCTATCTGCTTTCCTGCTGGCGGGCGTACAAGTTTCGCAAAATGTTGTGTAAAAGCCAGCAAGGCTTTCTGCTCATCACCGACCGCTACCCGCAGGTTGAAGTGCCGGGGTTTCGCTTTGATGGCCCGCAATTGGCAAAAACCACGGGCGGTAACGGTTGGATAAAAATGTTAAGGCAGCGCGAGTTGAAGCTGTACCAATGGATGGCGTCTTATTTGCCCGTATTGTTGATTCGTCTTGGCATTGATGAACAAACCGCGTTTGCGCGTAAACCTGACCACCAACTGGCAGCGTTACAGGAAAAAATCGCCGTTACGCCGCAATTGACATTCAATGGCGCAAAGATCCTTGAACTGGATGGTCGGCAACCAGCCGATGAAATTCTGCAAGCGTCACTACGCGCAATTCACGCCGCGCTTTCCTGATCACCAAAATGGATAGGGGATGATTTAACGAATGGATGCACTACAAACACAAACTGTTATTAGTACAACCGCGCCGCAGCCCAACTACATTCCGGGGCTGATTGCGGTGGTCGGGTGTGATGGCACCGGTAAATCCACACTGACCACCGACCTGGTGAAATCGCTGCAACAACACTGGCAAACCGAGCGGCGCTATCTGGGGCTGCTCTCCGGCGAAGACGGCGACAAAATCAAACGATTGCCGTTGGTTGGCGTCTGGCTGGAACGGCGATTGGCGGCCAAATCCTCGAAAACCCAAAGCATGAAAACCAAATCTCCAGCGCTATGGGCGGCGGTGATTATGTACTGCTTCTCGCTGCGAAGAATGGCGAATCTACGCAAGGTTCAGCGACTGGCGCAAAGTGGCGTTCTGGTGGTCAGCGATCGCTTCCCGCAGGCTGAAATTTCGGGCTTTTATTATGACGGACCGGGGATTGGCGTCGAACGTGCGACCGGGAAAATCAGCATGTTTCTGGCGCAGCGCGAACGGTGTTTATACCAACAAATGGCGCAATACCGTCCTGAATTAATCATTCGTTTGGGGATTGATATTGAGACTGCCATCTCCCGCAAGCCTGACCATGACTATGCCGAGCTGCAGGACAAAATCGGTGTTATGTCGACGATTGGCTATAACGGCACAAAAATTCTTGAGATTGATTCCAGAGCGCCCTACAGCGAAGTGCTGGAACAGGCACAGAAGGCGGTTTCTCTGGTTGCCATCGTTTCTGACCGCCGAAGTTTAACTTAAGGCTGGCGGGATACTTTTTACTATCAACGATAAGGTCAGGCTGAATTGGCGGGTTTTAACATCAAACATTGGTTTGCAGATGGCGCGTTTCGCACCATTATTCGCAATAGCGCCTGGTTAGGCTCCAGTAATGTCGTGAGCGCCTTGCTGGGGCTGTTGGCGCTCTCGTGTGCCGGTAAAGGGATGACGCCCGCCATGTTTGGCGTACTGGTGATTGTGCAATCGTACTCCAAGTCGATCAGCGATTTTATTAAGTTTCAGACATGGCAGTTGGTGGTTCAGTACGGAACGCCAGCCTTGACCAACAATAATCCGCAGCAATTTCGCAATGTCGTCTCATTTTCCTTCTCGCTGGATATCGTCAGCGGCGCGGTGGCGATTGTCGGCGGCATTGCCTTACTGCCATTCCTTTCCCATTCATTAGGTCTGGATGACCAAAGCTTTTGGCTGGCGGCGCTGTATTGCACGCTCATTCCTTCAATGGCTTCCTCCACGCCGACCGGCATTCTGCGTGCGGTAGATCGCTTTGATTTGATTGCTGTACAGCAGGCGACGAAACCTTTTCTGCGCGCAGCGGGGAGCGTCGCAGCCTGGTATTTTGACTTTGGTTTTGCGGGTTTTGTTATTGCCTGGTACGTGTCGAATCTGGTTGGCGGCACCATGTACTGGTGGTTTGCCGCGCGCGAATTACGCCGCAGAAATATCCATAACGCCTTCAAATTGAATCTGTTTGAGTCTGCCCGACACATTAAAGGCGCGTGGAGTTTTGTCTGGTCAACCAACATTGCCCACTCCATCTGGTCGGCGCGTAACTCGTGCAGCACAGTGTTGGTGGGGATCGTGTTAGGACCCGCTGCCGCCGGGTTATTTAAAATCGCCATGACATTCTTCGACGCCGCCGGAACGCCAGCGGGTTTACTGGGTAAAAGTTTTTACCCAGAGGTGATGCGTTTAGATCCGCGCACCACCAGACCGTGGTTGTTAGGCGTGAAGTCCGGTTTACTGGCGGGCGGAATCGGTATTCTGGTGGCGCTCGCGGTGTTGATCGTCGGCAAGCCGCTAATTTCGCTGGTGTTTGGCGTTAAGTATCTCGAAGCGTATGACCTGATTCAGGTGATGCTGGGCGCAATTGTGATCTCGATGCTGGGCTTCCCGCAGGAGTCATTGCTATTGATGGCGGGAAAACAGCGCGCTTTTCTCGTGGCGCAAACCATCGCCTCAATCGGCTACATCGTATTGCTGTTCATGTTCTGTCATCTGTTTGGCGTGCTGGGGGCTGCATTTGCTTACTTCGGTGGGCAATGTCTGGATGTGGTGCTCTCGTTAATTCCAACCTTAAAGGCTTTTTTTCAGCGTCATTCCTTGCTTTATAACGCAGCCGGAGAGAAATCCTGATGATGAGAAAATATTTCCCGCTTGAGGCGAGCGAGCGTCTATTTGTTGCGATTGAAGAAGATGATGTCGTTGATGCACAGGTCAGTTTGCCGCCGACTATTGCACTAAGTTGTACCACCGAAATCATTCATGATAATTACGCGTTATGCCTGCAATTCTGGCTCAATGGCGTTGATCGTCAGGAATTACTGCGTTTAGTTCGCAAACAAGCCAAAGGCGATGAGCTGACTGCTGATGAGCGCAAACAATTTAAATACATGCGAGCGCGCTACAAGCACCTGCGTTTTGCGCAACGGCTGTATTTAAAGAAGCATCAGGCCGGATTTTTATTCGGCAAAACGACCGTTTTTCTGGGACGTTTTCAGGACGGATTTCGTAACGGTAAGAAAAATATTGTGTCATATTACGGCAACCTGTTGCGGATTTATTTAAGCTCTCCGGTCTGGTCGTTGGTGAACTATTCATTACGCCATAGCCAGTTAGAAAGCGTAAGCGGTTTTATTGCCTATCGGCAAAAGCAAATGCATGCCCTGAAAGAGATAATTGCCAAACCGCGACTAACCGGCAGGGAATTTCATGATGTGCGAAAAATCATCAGCCAGCAGGTTTCTTATTACGATACCTTAAGATCGCTTGATCCTGAAAATAAAGAGGCGTTACAGATTTCCCGTTTCCTCGCCGCCATTAATGGCCTGATGGGGGATAAACACGACGACATGGTGGCGGATGATATGGAAAACCGCCAGTCGTATGATGCACCGGTGGCGCTGGATAGCGTTATTCGCCAGCGCTTAGAGCTGCTGATTTCGCGTTTTCCGCTATAACCGGAGCAATGATGTCATCTCGTTTGATTATTGCGCTGATTATCATGCTCTTAGCCCCGGGTGTTCAGGCACACAATTTCGTCACTGGCAAAACGGTTACCCCCGTTTATATCCAGGAAGGCGGCGAGCTGCTTCTGAATAGTGACGACGAAATTCACTACCAAAAGTGGAACAGCACACAATTGGCGGGAAAAGTCCGCATTATCCAGTATATCGCCGGGCGTAAGTCGGCGAAGAAAAAGAACTCACTGTTAATTAAAGCGGTTGAAGCGGCAAACTTTCCGCAGGATCGTTTTCAGCCCACCACCATTGTGAACACCGATGATGCCATCTTTGGTACTGGCTATTTTGTTGTTGGCAAAATCGAAAAAAATAAACGCCGCTATCCGTGGGCGCAATTCGTTATTGACGGCAATGGACAGGGACGCGTTGCCTGGCGCTTGCCGGAGCAGAGTTCAACCATTCTGGTGCTGAATAAAGCCGGGCAAATTCAGTGGGCAAAGGACGGCAGCCTGACGCCGGAAGAGGTAGATCATGTCATTGCGTTGGCGCAGAAACTGATCAATGAATAAAAAACTCAAAGGATTGAGGGCGTTAGTGAGATGAAGCTGGTTGAACACTACATCATGCGTGGTACGCGCCGTCTGGTGCTGATTATCGTCGGTTTTCTGATCTTTATTTTCGCCAGCTACTCCTCACAGCGTTATCTGACCGAAGCGGCAAATGGGACATTAGCTCTTGATGTTGTGCTGGATATCGTTTTCTACAAAGTGCTGATTGCACTGGAGATGTTGTTACCTGTTGGTCTGTATGTGTCAGTTGGCGTGACGCTAGGGCAGATGTATACCGACTCGGAAATTACCGCTATCTCTGCGGCGGGGGGCAGTCCGGGACGCTTGTACAAAGCCGTTCTTTATCTGGCGATACCGCTAAGTATTTTTGTCACCCTTCTGTCGATGTATGGTCGTCCGTGGGCTTATGCGCAGATTTATCAACTGGAGCAGCAGTCGCAGTCGGAGCTGGATGTTCGCCAGTTGCGGGCAAAGAAATTTAACACTAACGATAACGGACGAATGATCCTTTCGCAGACGGTTGATCAGGATAATAATCGCCTGACTGACGCGCTGATTTATACTTCTACTGCCAATCGAACCCGCATTTTCCGCGCCCGTTCGGTTGATGTGGTTGACCCATCTCCCGAGAAACCGACCGTTATGTTGCACAACGGCACCGCCTATCTTCTCGATCATCAGGGGCGTGACGACAACGAACAGATCTACCGTAATCTGCAATTACATCTGAATCCGCTGGATCAAAGCCCTAACGTCAAACGCAAAGCAAAATCGGTCACGGAGCTGGCGCGCTCCGTCTTTCCGGCCGATCATGCCGAACTGCAATGGCGACAAAGCCGTGGCCTGACCGCATTGTTGATGGCGCTGCTGGCCATTTCATTAAGTCGGGTAAAACCGCGGCAAGGGCGATTTTCAACGTTATTGCCACTGACGTTGCTGTTTGTTGCCATTTTTTATGGCGGCGACGTCTGCCGTACGCTGGTGGCTAACGGCGCGATTCCTCTCATTCCTGGTTTGTGGTTAGTGCCCGGACTCATGCTAATGGGCCTGCTGATGCTGGTTGCACGCGACTTCACTTTGCTGCAGAAATTTTCCCGATGAATGTTTTCAGTCGCTATTTAATCCGTCATCTCTTTCTCGGTTTTGCCGCCGCCGCAGGGCTATTGCTGCCGCTTTTTACCACCTTCAACCTGATTAACGAACTGGATGATGTCAGCCCGGGCGGTTATCGCTGGACTCAGGCGGTGCTGGTGGTGCTAATGACCTTACCGCGCACACTGGTCGAACTTTCGCCGTTTATCGCCTTATTGGGAGGGATTGTTGGCCTGGGGCAGTTATCGAAAAACAGTGAGCTTACCGCCATTCGCAGCACGGGGTTTTCTATCTTCCGTATTGCACTGGTGGCGCTGGTTGCCGGGATATTGTGGACTGTTTCGTTAGGCGCGATAGATGAGTGGGTGGCGTCGCCATTGCAGCAACAGGCGCTGCAAATCAAATCGACCGCCACCGCGTTGGGGGAGGACGATGACATTACCGGCAATATGCTGTGGGCCAGGCGCGGCAATGAATTTGTGACGGTGAAATCGCTGAATGAACAGGGCCAGCCTGTGGGCGTGGAGATTTTTCATTATCGTGACGATCTTTCGCTCGAATCCTACATTTATGCACGCAGTGCCACCATTAAAGACGACAAAACGTGGATCCTGCATGGTGTGAATCATAAAAAATGGCTTAACGGTAAAGAAACGCTGGAAACATCAGATAATCTTGCCTGGCAATCGGCCTTCACCAGTATGGATCTTGATGAGTTATCGATGCCGGGGAATACTTTTTCTGTCCGTCAGCTTAATCATTACATCCATTATTTGCAGGAAACCGGGCAACCCAGCAGCGAATACCGCCTTGCACTGTGGGAAAAACTGGGGCAACCGATCCTGACCCTGGCGATGATTTTGCTGGCTGTGCCGTTTACCTTTAGCGCCCCGCGCTCGCCAGGGATGGGTAGCCGTCTCGCTGTAGGCGTCATCGTTGGCTTACTCACCTGGATCAGCTATCAAATCATGGTCAATTTGGGATTGCTATTTGCGTTAAGCGCACCTGTTACCGCGCTCGGTTTACCGGTAGCGTTTGTGTTGGTGGCGTTGAGCCTGGTGTATTGGTATGACAGACAACATTAAACCCGCCGTGGCGCAAACACCACGGCGGGCTCACATTACTGCTTCAGAGTAGCAAATGCCTGAATGATGGCATCGATTTGCTCACGACTGTGGGCAGCATTTACGCTACAGCGCAGCAGCGTGATGCCTGCAGGCGCGGCAGGCGGCAGGATAAGATTCACATACACGCCCAGCGAGATAAGCTCGCGCCAGATGCGTAAACCTTCCTCTTTCGAACCGATTATTACTGGCACTACCGGGCTAATATGTGAACTTAACTCATAACCCAGTTTTTGCAGACCGTCATACAGATGGTTGGCGTTATCCATCAGCTTTTGCCGCAGCTCTGGTTGTGTGGCAATGGTTCTTAACGATGAGCGCACGGTCGCAATGCAGGACGGAGAAGGAGAGGCGGTAAAAATATACGGGCGGCTGCCGTAGCGCAGCACTTCCATCGCTTCCGAACCGACAGCAAAACCGCCAATCGAGGCCAGACTTTTACTGAAAGTACCAACGATAATATCCACATCATCTTCAACGCCGACAGCTTCAGCCAGTCCGCGCCCCGTTGCGCCTAACACGCCAAACGAATGCGCTTCATCGACAATCAAATAACCACCGAGACGACGTTTGATATCAACAATTTCCGCCAGCGGCGCAACGTCACCGAGCATACTGTAGATGCCCTCAACGATGATAATCGCCTCTTTCGCCCGTTCACCGAGGCGAACCATGCGCCGTTCCAGATCTTTAGCATCGTTATGGCGGAAACGAATAATTTCCGCGCCACCGAGAGAACAGGCGTCATAAATACTGGCGTGGCTGTCGGCATCCAGTAACACCACGGCGTTATGGTCGGCAAGTGCGCTGATGACGCCTAAATTAGCGGTATAACCGGTTGAAAAAACGATAGCGGTAGGGCGATTGAAAAACTCGGCAATCTCTTTCTCTAACGCCAGGTGCGGCGCATAACTGCCGTTTGCCATACGAGAACCGGTGGTGCCGGTGCCTTGGGCCGCTAACGCTGCCTGACCTTCGGCGATGGCATCATGATTAAAGGTTAAACCGAGGTAATTATTGGTCCCGGCCAGAATCACTTTTTTATTGCCGATCCGGCCTTCGGTGGCGGAATACACTTCATCAATACAGGTGCCAAACGGTGTTAACCCGTTGTCACTAAATTGCAGTCGCTCGCCAGCAAGGCGCGCATATTTATCGTATAGCCCCATTATTTATTCTCCAGCCATGGAAGTAGAGTTTCCATTAATTGCGCAGGGGTTTTGACATCCAGCAGAATATTAATAGGAATGGAAATATCGAATCTGTCTTCCAGCATCATTAAGAGATCCATCACTTTGATCGACTCCAGGCCAAGATCGTTGACGAGATCGCTGTCGGGCTTAATTTCCACACCGTTTTCGACCAAATCCTGTAAACAGGAAAGGATGTAATCCATTACTATTTCACGATTTACCATAGAAACGTTAACACACCTTTAAACAAGACAATCAAAATAGCCCGTTGCGTAATGCGTGTTCCAGGCTAATCCCGGGAAACCAATTAATATCTTCAGAAATACGGTTATTACTTGCCGACCAGTCGGCGTGGGTTAATTCACGAATTTTCGAGCGGGTCAGCATAGGTTCTTTACCCGCCAGGCGACTCAACGCAGTACTGATATCCGCAAGGCAGGTGAGTACCGGCAGAGGAATACCAACCATTCGCACGGAACCGCAACGGACGTTGGCGGCAAGTTGCTGTATGCGTTGCCAGTCATAGCCGCCAGCGACGCCATCGCATAATTCATAGGTTTGCGTCTGTACAGTTTCGGCGCTTAACCACTGACCCACTGCTTGCGCAAAATCGGTGACGTGCAGGAAAGAGAGCTGTGTATCTGGTGCACCAAGTCGTGGCAGCAGGCCGCGCAGCATCCAGTCAAACAGCGGTTTTAACTCTTTATCGCCGGGACCATACACGGCTGTCGGGCGAAAAACGCCCAGCGTAATTTCGTCAGCCATTGCAGTCAGCCGTTGTTCGGCGATGTGTTTGGAATTTGCGTACCAGGAGAGCTCGGGATGGCGCGCCGCCAGCGAAGAGATAAACAGAAAACGTTGGCAAAAGCAGCTCTCTTTTGCTGCTTGCATCAGGCGCAGGCTGCCGTCAACGTTACAGCGGGTGAAAATCTCTTCTTTGTGCCCGCGCACTTGCCCGGCGCAATGGACCACTGCGCTGGCTCCGGCAACCAGCTCGCTAAGTGAATGAGTATCTTCCAGCGAACCGCGCACCCAGGTGAGATTATCATTGACGTGAGCGCGGGCAGTACGCGTCAATGCGCGCACGTGAAAGCCGCGGGCGAGCAGGTTATCGATAATATATTTACCGATAAACCCGGTAGCGCCCGTCACCGCGACAGTTTGATTCATGCCAGGGATTCCTGCACATTAAGACTGGCAGCATAAGCCTTCTGATAACGTTTTTTCGCTTCCGCACGGGCAGGCTTGCCGGAGGACGTTCGGGGAATACTGTGGGGCGGCAACAGATCGATAGCCGCGGTCACGCCAAATTCGCTTTGGATCCGTGCCGCCAGCGCGTGGATAAGCTGCCCGCGACGTTCTTCGTCGCTGATCCGACACTGGATCTGCAAAATGATTTTTTCCTGGGCGGTAACAAAAGCAATCGCATCGCCAGAATGAATTTCCGGTTCTTGTTCCGCAATATATTCAATATCCTGCGGCCAGATATTACGGCCACGAATAATAATCAGATCTTTAATGCGTCCGGTGACATACAGATAACCGTCCAGCAGATAACCGAGGTCGCCGGTGTCTAACCAGCCCGTCGCGGCAATCTCGTCTTGCGAAACCTGGTCGCCAAAGTAACCGCTCATCAGACTGGGACCGGAGATGCAAATATGGCCTACCACACGTTCCGCGACCGGCATACCTGCTTCATTGCGGATTTCAATACCATGTTCCGGCAACGCTTTGCCGCAGTTGACGAAAGTCGATACGGCGCGTGTCTCTGCACCCGGCGCGACGGCTTTGCCCTGATATTCGAGGATGTCGCGATCCACTTCGTTAACCACAACCCCGGAGGCTTCATCAGAGAAGCTGACAGCCAGCGCATTTTCTGCCAGTCCGTAGCACGGCATGAACGTTTTATCGTCAAAGTTAACCTGACGGAAACATTCAGCGAATTGATGGAGTTGTTCTGCGGAGATCGGCTCAGCACCAATACCAGCGACGCGCCAGCAGGAAAGATCCAGTTCAGCGAGATCTTTTTCATTCACGCGGCGCTGGCACAATTCATAGCCAAACGGCGGCGCAACGGAAACGGTGCCGCGATTTTTACTGATCAATTTAAGCCATTGCAGAGGACGCATGGCAAAATCCTGAGTGCGCAAATAATCTACTGAAAGCTGCGTGGCGACGGGGGTCAGGAGAAAGCCGACCAGTCCCATATCATGGTAGAAAGGCAGCCAGGAGACGCAGCGGTCGCCAGGGCGTAATTTAATGCCGTCGTGGCTTATAGCACGTAGATTAGCCATCACTTCGCGATGGGTGATAATGACGCCACGGGGAAAACGGGTGCTGCCGGAGGTGTACTGGAGGTAGGCGATATCGTTCGGAACTGGACGCTGGAGCGCAACATCGGCTTCCGGTAATGCCTTAAACCAGGCGTGGCTTAAAACATGTAATTCGGGGTTGTCATGCGTCGCGGCATTGACCAGTGGCAACCACTCATCACCAGTGATAATGGCTGCGGGCTGGCAACTTGCCAGTAAACCCTGCAATTTGGCGCTCCAGGAATCCCGCTGACCAACGCCCATTGGAATCGCCAACGGGACGGCGACTAAGCCGGCATACTGGCAGGCAAAAAAAGCCTCTACGAACCCGCTACTTGTTTCGGCAATCAGTGCCACGCGATCGCCTTTTTTCAGGTTCAGCGATAACAACCGCTTCGCACCAGCTTCGGCACGTGCTTTTAACGTCTGATATTCCAGTTGATCTTCAAGTTGGCAACGTCTGTCATAAAAATTCATTCCGGCGCTACTCAGAGCGGCGTAGTCCAAAGCATCAACCAGCGTTGGAAAATCGGCATAGCGCATAGGTAGGGAATGCGTAAAGATTTTATTAGACATATACACCACGAAAAAATTGGATATCCAAAATAAAATGACAATAATGCGGTGGATTATATAGGCATAAAAGATAAATGAGATAGTATTTTCATCAGTGTGAAAATGAACATTGATTTAAATAATGAGTTTGAGTTTTTTTGTTTTTATTGTGAATGATATTTAATTTATGAATATATTAAGAAGAAGCCTTGTCCGGTCGCCTTAAATCGACAAAAGGCATTGTGGCGCTTCTGTGTAGTCTCTGACCTTATCGTAATCATTAATAAATACTATTTATTCGTCGTTTGTATTCATTGGGTTGATTATTAAGGTGCCGTTCGTTGCTGTTGCAACCTGTTTGTCACCGTTAATTATTTGTTACCCACAGAACAGAACTATGGAATGCGATCTGCTGATGATTAAAATTGAAAAAGTAATTAATAAAAATGACCTTAAGGCATTTATCGCTTTTCCGTCATCACTTTATCCCGACGATCCAAACTGGATACCCCCTTTATTCATTGAACGCAACGAGCATTTGTCTGCGAAAAATCCGGGGACGGACCATATCATCTGGCAGGCGTGGGTGGCAAAAAAAGCGGGGCAGATAGTTGGGCGTATTACCGCGCAAATAGATACCTTGCACCGCGAGCGTTACGGCAAAGATACCGGTCATTTCGGCATGATTGACGCCATTGATGATCCGCAGGTTTTTGCCGCGTTGTTTGGCGCAGCGGAAGCGTGGTTGAAGTCACAAGGTGCAAGTAAGATCAGCGGGCCTTTCAGCCTGAATATCAATCAGGAAAGCGGATTACTGATTGAAGGTTTTGACACACCACCCTGTGCGATGATGCCACACGGCAAACCGTGGTATGCCGCGCATATTGAACAACTGGGTTATCACAAAGGCATTGATTTACTGGCGTGGTGGATGCAGCGAACCGATCTCACTTTCTCTCCGGCGCTAAAAAAACTGATGGATCAGGTGCGCAAAAAGGTGACCATTCGCTGCATCAATCGTCAGCGGTTTGCCGAAGAGATGCAGATCCTGCGTGAGATTTTCAACTCTGGCTGGCAGCACAACTGGGGATTTGTGCCGTTTACCGAACATGAATTCGCGACCATGGGCGATCAACTTAAATATCTGGTGCCGGACGATATGATCTATATCGCTGAGATTGATTCTGCACCCTGCGCGTTTATTGTCGGCTTGCCGAACATCAACGAGGCGATTGCCGATCTGAACGGATCGCTCTTTCCCTTCGGCTGGGCAAAATTGCTGTGGCGTTTGAAAGTCAGCGGTGTGCGAACTGCGCGAGTACCGCTGATGGGCGTGCGCGACGAGTATCAGTTCAGCCGCATCGGCCCGGTGATTGCGCTGTTATTGATTGAAGCCTTACGCGATCCGTTTGCCCGCCGGAAGATCGATGCGCTGGAGATGTCATGGATCCTCGAAACCAATACAGGCATGAATAACATGCTGGAACGCATTGGGGCGGAGCCGTACAAGCGTTACCGATTGTATGAAAAGCAGATTTAATACCAGCTAACTCAGGTTCATCTCCAGCGGCACCGCCGAGCGAATCAAATGGTGGCCTTCCAGCTCGATATCGTGGAGATTCTTTTTCACGGTCCGCACATGATCGCGTGCTGCGCGCTGGGCGACGTGCGGCAGCCGCTGCAACACCGCGTTGTAGATCCGCGCATGCTGGCGATCGATCTGCTTTTTTTGCTGTGGTCGATGGTAGAGATTATTTACGCTGGCAAACACTGAATTAAACATCAGATCGGTCAATGATTGCAGCGTAAACACCAGCACCTGATTGTGAGAAGCCTGACAAATGGCGAGATGGAAAGCGTGATCCAACTGCGCATGTTCGATCAGCGAAATCTCTTTGTTGTTCTCACTGGCGGCGAGCATTTTTTCATAACAGCGGGTTATCACAACAAAATCAGCCTGCGTTCCCAGCGTTGCCGCCAGCCTTGCCGATTCGCCCTCCAGTAATGCGCGAACGTCGAGCAGATCGTACAGCGTTCGCGGCTGCGTACTGAACAGATGGATCAGCGGGCTGGTGTCCTGCACCCGATTAAGCCGTGCGACACGAGAATCGCGACCCTGCGCCGTTTCAATAATCCCGCGCCCGCGCAGCACGGTCAGCCCTTCACGCAGTGCGGAGCGTGAGAAGCCGAGCTTTTCACACAGTCGACGTTCCGAGGGAAGCGGCTGACCGACCTTCAGTACGCCGTCGATAATTAACCGTTCGATACTCTCTGCAACCACTTCGCAAATAGGGCGACGTTCATCTTTCATTCCCGGACCTCGTGCACAGGTAGGACCAATTTTTCTGTTCTTAACTCGCAAAACACGCACATCACGCAAGTGATTATGTTACATCAATTTAACATTTAGTTAACCAAGACAAGGTCACAGAGCTGGAAAAAAAATGGTCTGACCGGTAGCTAAAGAGATAGACGAAAACGAAAAGCCCGCTTAATAACTGTTCACAGAAGCAGCGCGCAAAAATCAGCTGCCACACAACACAACAAAGCGAAGCCTACTCATGAGCATCTTGTACGAAGAGCGTCTTGATGGCGCTTTACCCGATGTCGACCGCACATCGGTACTGATGGCACTGCGTGAGCATGTCCCTGGACTTGAGATCCTGCATACCGATGAGGAGATCATTCCTTACGAGTGTGACGGGTTGAGCGCGTATCGCACGCGTCCATTACTGGTTGTTCTGCCTAAGCAAATGGAACAGGTGACAGCGATTCTGGCTGTCTGCCATCGCCTGCGTGTACCGGTGGTGACCCGTGGTGCAGGCACCGGGCTTTCTGGTGGCGCGCTGCCGCTGGAAAAAGGTGTGTTGTTGGTGATGGCGCGCTTTAAAGAGATCCTCGACATTAACCCCGTTGGTCGCCGCGCGCGCGTGCAGCCAGGCGTGCGTAACCTGGCGATCTCCCAGGCCGTTGCACCGCATAATCTCTACTACGCACCGGACCCTTCCTCACAAATCGCCTGTTCCATTGGCGGCAATGTGGCTGAAAATGCCGGCGGCGTCCACTGCCTGAAATATGGTCTGACCGTACATAACCTGCTGAAAATTGAAGTGCAAACGCTGGACGGCGAGGCACTGACGCTGGGATCGGACGCGCTGGATTCACCTGGTTTTGACCTGCTGGCGCTGTTCACCGGATCGGAAGGTATGCTCGGCGTGACCACCGAAGTGACGGTAAAACTGCTGCCGAAGCCGCCCGTGGCGCGGGTTCTGTTAGCCAGCTTTGACTCGGTAGAAAAAGCCGGACTTGCGGTTGGTGACATCATCGCCAATGGCATTATCCCCGGCGGGCTGGAGATGATGGATAACCTGTCGATCCGCGCGGCGGAAGATTTTATTCATGCCGGTTATCCCGTCGACGCCGAAGCGATTTTGTTATGCGAGCTGGACGGCGTGGAGTCTGACGTACAGGAAGACTGCGAGCGGGTTAACGACATCTTGTTGAAAGCGGGCGCGACTGACGTCCGTCTGGCACAGGACGAAGCAGAGCGCGTACGTTTCTGGGCCGGTCGCAAAAATGCGTTCCCGGCGGTAGGACGTATCTCCCCGGATTACTACTGCATGGATGGCACCATCCCGCGTCGCGCCCTGCCTGGCGTACTGGAAGGCATTGCCCGTTTATCGCAGCAATATGATTTACGTGTTGCCAACGTCTTTCATGCCGGAGATGGCAACATGCACCCGTTAATCCTTTTCGATGCCAACGAACCCGGTGAATTTGCCCGCGCGGAAGAGCTGGGCGGGAAGATCCTCGAACTCTGCGTTGAAGTTGGCGGCAGCATCAGTGGCGAACATGGCATCGGGCGAGAAAAAATCAATCAAATGTGCGCCCAGTTCAACAGCGATGAAATCACGACCTTCCATGCGGTCAAGGCGGCATTTGACCCCGATGGTTTGCTGAACCCTGGGAAAAACATTCCCACGCTACACCGCTGTGCTGAATTTGGTGCCATGCATGTGCATCACGGTCATTTACCTTTCCCTGAACTGGAGCGTTTCTGATGCTACGCGAGTGTGATTACAGCCAGGCGCTGCTGGAGCAGGTGAATCAGGCGATTAGCGATAAAACGCCGCTGGTGATTCAGGGCAGCAATAGCAAAGCCTTTTTAGGTCGCCCTGTCACCGGGCAAACGCTGGATGTTCGTTGTCATCGCGGCATTGTTAATTACGACCCGACCGAGCTGGTGATAACCGCGCGTGTCGGAACGCCGCTGGTGACAATTGAAGCGGCGCTGGAAAGCGCGGGGCAAATGCTCCCCTGTGAGCCGCCGCATTATGGTGAAGAAGCCACCTGGGGCGGGATGGTCGCCTGCGGGCTGGCGGGGCCGCGTCGCCCGTGGAGCGGTTCGGTCCGCGATTTTGTCCTCGGCACGCGCATCATTACCGGCGCTGGAAAACATCTGCGTTTTGGTGGCGAAGTGATGAAAAACGTTGCCGGATACGATCTCTCACGGTTAATGGTCGGAAGCTACGGTTGTCTTGGCGTGCTCACTGAAATCTCAATGAAAGTGTTACCGCGACCGCGCGCCTCCCTGAGCCTGCGTCGGGAAATCAGCCTGCAAGAAGCCATGAGTGAAATCGCCGAGTGGCAACTCCAGCCATTACCCATTAGTGGCTTATGTTACTTCGACAATGCGTTGTGGATCCGCCTTGAGGGCGGCGAAGGATCGGTAAAAGCAGCGCGTGAACTGCTGGGTGGCGAAGAGGTTGCCGGTCAGTTCTGGCAGCAATTGCGTGAACAACAACTGCCGTTCTTCTCGTTACCAGGTACCTTATGGCGCATTTCATTACCCAGTGATGCGCCGATGATGGATTTACCCGGCGAGCAACTGATCGACTGGGGCGGGGCGTTACGCTGGCTGAAATCGACAGCCGAGGACAATCAAATCCATCGCATCGCCCGCAACGCTGGCGGTCATGCGACCCGCTTTAGTGCCGGAGATGGTGGCTTTGCCCCGCTATCGGCTCCTTTATTCCGCTATCACCAGCAGCTTAAACAGCAGCTCGACCCTTGCGGCGTGTTTAACCCCGGTCGCATGTACGCGGAACTTTGAGGAGCAGGCTATGCAAACCCAATTAACTGAAGAGATGCGGCAGAACGCGCGCGCGCTGGAAGCCGACAGCATCCTGCGCGCCTGTGTTCACTGCGGATTTTGTACCGCAACCTGCCCAACCTATCAGCTTCTGGGCGATGAACTGGACGGGCCGCGCGGGCGCATCTATCTGATTAAACAGGTGCTGGAAGGCAACGAAGTCACGCTTAAAACACAGGAGCATCTCGATCGCTGCCTCACTTGCCGTAATTGTGAAACCACCTGTCCTTCTGGTGTGCGCTATCACAATTTGCTGGATATCGGGCGTGATATTGTCGAGCAGAAAGTGAAACGCCCACTGCCGGAGCGAATACTGCGCGAAGGATTGCGCCAGGTAGTGCCGCGTCCGGCGGTCTTCCGTGCGCTGACGCAGGTAGGGCTGGTGCTGCGACCGTTTTTACCGGAACAGGTCAGAGCAAAACTGCCTGCTGAAACGGTGAAAGCTAAACCGCGTCCGCCGCTGCGCCATAAGCGTCGGGTTTTAATGTTGGAAGGCTGCGCCCAGCCTACGCTTTCGCCCAACACCAACGCGGCAACTGCGCGAGTGCTGGATCGTCTGGGGATCAGCGTCATGCCAGCTAACGAAGCAGGCTGTTGTGGCGCGGTGGACTATCATCTTAATGCGCAGGAGAAAGGGCTGGCACGGGCGCGCAATAATATTGATGCCTGGTGGCCCGCGATTGAAGCAGGTGCCGAGGCAATTTTGCAAACCGCCAGCGGCTGCGGCGCGTTTGTCAAAGAGTATGGGCAGATGCTGAAAAACGATGCGTTATATGCCGATAAAGCGCGTCAGGTCAGTGAACTGGCGGTCGATTTAGTCGAACTTCTGCGCGAGGAACCGCTGGAAAAACTGGCAATTCGCGGCGATAAAAAGCTGGCCTTCCACTGTCCGTGTACCCTACAACATGCGCAAAAGCTGAACGGCGAAGTGGAAAAAGTGTTGCTTCGTCTTGGATTTACCTTAACGGACGTTCCCGACAGCCATCTGTGCTGCGGTTCAGCGGGAACATATGCGTTAACGCATCCCGATCTGGCACGCCAGCTGCGGGATAACAAAATGAATGCGCTGGAAAGCGGCAAACCGGAAATGATCGTCACCGCCAACATTGGTTGCCAGACGCATCTGGCGAGCGCCGGTCGTACCTCTGTGCGTCACTGGATTGAAATTGTAGAACAAGCCCTTGAAAAGGAATAACAAAATGAAAACTAAAGTCATTCTTAGCCAGCAAATGGCGAGTGCAATTATTGCCGCAGGTCAGGAAGAGGCGCAGAAAAATAACTGGTCTGTTTCCATTGCTGTTGCCGATGACGGCGGTCATCTGCTGGCGTTAAGTCGCATGGACGATTGCGCGCCGATTGCGGCTTATATCTCCCAGGAGAAAGCGCGTACCGCCGCGCTGGGGCGTCGTGAAACTAAGGGCTATGAAGAGATGGTGAACAACGGACGTACCGCGTTCGTGACTGCGCCGTTATTAACGTCGCTGGAAGGCGGCGTACCGGTTGTTGTGGATGGGCAAATTATTGGTGCCGTGGGCGTTTCTGGTTTAACCGGAGCACAGGATGCGCAGGTCGCGAAAGCGGCAGCAGCGGTGTTGGCGAAATAAGCGAAAACGAGGAGATAAACAATGAGTCAAACCATAACCCAGAGCCGTTTACGCATTGACGCCAATTTTAAACGTTTTGTGGATGAAGAAGTTTTACCGGGAACAGGGCTGGACGTTGCGGCGTTCTGGCGCAATTTTGATGAGATCGTTCATGATCTGGCACCAGAAAATCGTCAGTTGCTGGCAGAACGCGATCGCATTCAGGCAGCGCTTGATGAGTGGCATCGCAGCAATCCGGGGCCGGTAAAAGATAAAGCGGCCTATAAATCTTTCCTGCGTGAACTGGGCTACCTGGTGCCGCAACCGGAGCGCGTGACGGTGGAAACCACGGGCATTGACAGCGAAATCACCAGCCAGGCGGGGCCGCAGCTGGTGGTTCCGGCAATGAACGCCCGCTACGCGCTGAACGCGGCGAACGCTCGCTGGGGCTCACTGTACGATGCGTTATACGGCAGCGACATCATCCCGCAGGAAGGGGCGATGGTCAGCGGCTACGATCCGCAACGCGGTGAGCAGGTTATCGCCTGGGTTCGGCGTTTCCTCGATGAATCTCTACCGCTGGAAAACGGCAGCTATCAGGATGTGGTGGCGTTTAAGGTGGTTGATAAACAATTACGCATCCAGTTGAAAAATGGTAAAGAAACCACGTTACGTACTCCAGCACAGTTTGTCGGTTACCGTGGCGATGCCGCTGCGCCGACCTGCATTTTGCTGAAAAATAACGGCCTGCATATTGAGCTGCAAATCGATGCCAATGGGCGGATTGGCAAAGACGATCCGGCGCACATCAACGATGTTATCGTCGAAGCTGCTATCAGTACCATTCTCGACTGCGAAGATTCGGTCGCGGCGGTTGATGCGGAAGATAAAATCCTGCTGTACCGCAACCTGCTGGGCCTGATGCAGGGGACTCTGCAAGAGAAAATGGAGAAAAACGGTCGGCAAATCGTGCGTAAACTGAATGACGATCGTCATTACACCGCCGCCGATGGCTCTGAAATTTCTCTGCACGGACGCTCGCTGCTGTTTATCCGCAACGTGGGTCATTTGATGACCATTCCTGTGATTTGGGACAGCGAAGGCAATGAAATCCCGGAAGGCATTCTTGATGGCGTCATGACTGGCGCGATTGCCCTCTATGATTTAAAAGTGCAGAAAAACTCGCGCACTGGCAGCGTCTATATTGTGAAACCGAAAATGCACGGTCCGCAGGAAGTGGCGTTCGCCAACAAACTGTTTACCCGCATTGAGACAATGCTCGGTATGGCACCGAATACCCTGAAAATGGGCATTATGGATGAAGAACGTCGGACCTCGCTGAACTTGCGTAGCTGTATCGCTCAGGCGCGCAACCGCGTGGCGTTCATCAATACCGGTTTCCTCGACCGTACCGGCGATGAAATGCATTCGGTGATGGAAGCTGGCCCGATGCTGCGTAAAAATCAGATGAAATCGACGCCTTGGATCAAAGCCTACGAGCGTAATAACGTGCTTTCCGGTCTGTTCTGTGGGCTGCGCGGTAAAGCGCAAATTGGTAAAGGCATGTGGGCAATGCCGGACCTGATGGCAGACATGTACAGCCAGAAGGGCGACCAACTGCGTGCCGGGGCAAACACAGCCTGGGTTCCGTCACCAACCGCTGCTACGCTCCATGCGCTGCACTACCACCAAACCAACGTACAGAGCGTACAAGCCAACATTGCCCAGACCGAGTTCAATGCTGAATTTGAACCGCTGCTGGACGATCTGCTGACTATTCCGGTTGCTGAAAACGCTAACTGGTCGGCGCAAGAGATCCAACAAGAGCTGGATAACAACGTGCAGGGGATTCTGGGGTACGTGGTGCGCTGGGTGGAGCAGGGGATTGGTTGTTCAAAAGTGCCGGATATTCACAATGTGGCGTTGATGGAAGACCGCGCAACGCTGCGTATCTCCAGCCAGCATATCGCCAACTGGTTACGTCACGGTATTCTGACCAAAGAACAGGTGCAGGCGTCGCTGGAGAATATGGCGAAAGTGGTTGATCAGCAAAACGCTGGCGATCCGGCTTATCGTCCGATGGCGGGGAATTTCGCTAACTCGTGTGCTTTTAAAGCTGCCAGCGATTTAATCTTCCTCGGCGTGAAACAGCCAAACGGCTATACCGAACCGTTATTACACGCCTGGCGTTTACGCGAAAAAGAAAGTCATTAATAGCGTCAAAAAAGCCCCGGCAAGTTTTATTGTCGGGGCTATGATAGTAACTGCGGTAGTACATTTATCCCGGAAATAACCGGAGCGATTATCAGGGTTTAACAATATTAAATACCCGTAGCGCATTACTAGCGGGCCTAAAACAACAATATGGACATCTTAACGATACTCTGCGTCTGCGTGTGCGGAACAGAAACCCTTACCCGATATACTTGTTATGCCAGAGGTAGCAATTGCGTTAGCGGCGTACTGTTGCTGTAAAGTATAACGCCTATATTTTACAGTTCAGTCCTCTTTTGCTTATTACAACCTTAAGTATATCAAGCATATAAAGATAATAAGAGACTGAACAATATGGTTACCTGGACCCAAATGTATATGCCGATGGGAGGACTGGGGCTATCCGCTCTGGTCGCCCTGATCCCGATAATATTCTTCTTCGTTGCACTCGCGGTATTACGTCTGAAAGGACATGTCGCTGGAGCAATAACCCTTATATTATCTATCCTGATTGCAATATTCGCCTTTAAAATGCCGATTGATATGGCATTTGCTGCTGCGGGCTATGGCTTTATTTATGGATTATGGCCAATAGCGTGGATTATTGTCGCGGCGGTGTTCCTGTATAAATTAACCGTTGCCAGCGGGCAGTTCGATATTATCCGCAGCTCGGTTATCTCCATCACCGACGATCAGCGTTTGCAGGTGTTACTGATTGGTTTCTCCTTTGGTGCGTTGCTGGAAGGAGCGGCTGGCTTTGGTGCGCCGGTGGCGATTACCGGTGCGCTGCTGGTGGGCCTGGGCTTCAAACCGTTATACGCGGCGGGGCTGTGTCTGATTGCCAATACTGCGCCGGTGGCGTTTGGTGCGTTGGGCGTGCCGATTCTGGTCGCCGGTCAGGTAACGGGAATCGATCCGTTCCACATTGGCGCAATGGCGGGACGTCAGTTACCGTTCCTGTCGGTTCTTGTGCCGTTCTGGCTGGTAGCAATGATGGACGGCTGGAAAGGGGTGAAAGAGACGTGGCCAGCGGCGCTGGTTGCTGGGGGAAGCTTCGCTGTCACTCAGTTCTTTACCTCTAACTATATTGGTCCGGAACTGCCGGATATTACTTCGGCGCTGGTGAGTATCGTCTCACTCGCTTTATTCCTTAAAGTCTGGCGGCCGAAAAATACCGAAACGGCAATCAGCATGGGACAATCCGCAGGTGCGATGGTGGTAAATAAGCCATCTTCTGGCGGTCCCGTGCCTTCAGAATATAGTCTGGGGCAAATCATTCGAGCGTGGTCACCGTTTTTAATCTTAACGGTGCTGGTCACCATCTGGACCATGAAGCCGTTTAAAGCGTTATTTGCTCCGGGCGGCGCGTTTTATTCACTGGTGATTAATTTCCAGATCCCTCATTTGCATCAACAAGTGTTGAAAGCGGCACCCATTGTCGCCCAACCAACGCCAATGGATGCGGTGTTTAAATTCGACCCCCTCTCGGCTGGCGGCACCGCTATTTTTATTGCGGCGATTATCTCTATCTTCATCCTCGGTGTGGGGATCAAGAAAGGTATTGGCGTCTTTGCCGAAACGCTAATTAGCTTGAAGTGGCCGATACTGTCGATTGGCATGGTGCTGGCGTTCGCCTTCGTCACCAACTATTCTGGCATGTCCACCACGCTGGCGCTGGTACTGGCAGGTACAGGCGTGATGTTCCCGTTCTTCTCACCGTTTCTCGGCTGGCTGGGCGTATTCCTTACCGGCTCGGACACCTCCTCTAACGCCCTGTTTGGTTCACTGCAATCGACCACGGCGCAGCAAATCAACGTCTCTGACACCCTGCTGGTGGCAGCAAACACCAGCGGCGGCGTAACTGGCAAGATGATCTCCCCGCAATCTATCGCCGTGGCCTGCGCCGCGACGGGCATGGTGGGCCGAGAATCTGAACTGTTCCGCTACACCGTGAAGCACAGTCTGATTTTTGCCAGCGTTATCGGTATTATCACCCTGCTGCAGGCGTATGTGTTTACCGGGATGTTAGTCTCGTAAATCAATAAAGCCGGATGATCGTTAATATCATCCGGCTTCATTTACATTATTCTGTCTTATTAATTGAAAATCATTTCTCGCTTTATTATCCATGCAGCAATAATGTTTTGCGTTCAGATAACCTGCTAAATAATTAAGATCGTGAGAACATCTATTTTTTTATCACGCAAAACAAGTCTGTATTAATTATGTTCGCTTGATGAGCAAACACCGTTCTATCTGTTGCTTTTGCAATCTTAATCGTTAAAACTACCAACAAATTTATATAGTTACGTTGTGAAATGTTGTTAATTTTTTGTTTGTTGAAATTTCGTAAAAATAGCCAGATAGACATCGTATAGGGGTTATTCTTATAAATTTCACCTGTTTTCTATCAATGATGTCGTTTTCTTAAGAATGGAGGAAGTTATTAGAGAAGATAAAGCATAAAACTATTTCTCCCAGTTACGAATTTTTTAACATTGTTTTGTCACTTGCGTTATTAATGAATAAGAAATTTAAATATAAGAAATCGCTTTTAGCGGCTATTTTGAGCGCAACCCTGTTAGCCGGTTGTGATGGCGGTGGTTCCGGATCTTCCTCCGATACGCCGCCTGTAGATTCTGGAACAGGATCTTTGCCGGAAGTGAAACCTGATCCAACACCAAACCCGGAGCCGACGCCTGAGCCAACGCCGGACCCAGAGCCTACGCCAGAACCGATACCTGATCCTGAACCAACACCAGAACCGGAGCCAGAACCTGTTCCTACGAAAACGGGTTATCTGACCCAGGGCGGAAGCCAGCGGGTAACTGGTGCTACCTGTAATGGTGAATCCAGCGATGGCTTTACATTTAAACCTGGCGAGGACGTTACTTGCGTGGCGGGTAACACGACAATTGCCACCTTCAACACTCAGTCAGAAGCTGCGCGTAGCTTGCGTGCGGTTGAAAAAGTGTCGTTTAGCCTTGAGGACGCGCAAGAACTGGCGGGCTCCGATGACAAGAAAAGCAATGCGGTTTCGCTGATAACGTCCAGTAACAGCTGTCCGGCGAATACAGAACAGGTTTGTCTGACGTTCTCCTCGGTGATCGAGAGTAAACGCTTCGACTCGCTGTATAAGCAAATCGATCTGGCACCGGAAGAGTTCAAAAAGCTGGTCAATGAAGAGGTGGAAAACAATGCTGCGACCGATAAAGCGCCATCCACTCATACTTCACCGGTCGTGCCCGTCACCACGCCGGGAACAAAACCGGATCTGAACGCTTCCTTCGTGTCGGCTAACGCGGAACAGTTTTATCAGTATCAACCCACTGAAATCATTCTCTCTGAAGGTCGACTGGTCGATAGCCAGGGATATGGTGTTGCTGGCGTCAACTACTACACCAATTCAGGCCGTGGCGTGACAGGGGAAAATGGTGAATTTTCCTTTAGCTGGGGCGAAACCATCTCCTTTGGTATCGATACCTTTGAACTGGGTTCAGTGCGCGGCAATAAGTCGACCATTGCGCTGACTGAACTGGGTGATGAAGTTCGCGGGGCGAATATTGATCAGCTTATTCATCGCTATTCGACGACCGGGCAAAATAATACCCGTGTTGTTCCGGACGATGTACGCAAGGTCTTTGCCGAATATCCCAACGTGATCAACGAGATTATCAATCTCTCGTTATCCAACGGTGCGACGCTGGGGGAAGGTGAGCAAGTCGTTAATCTGCCTAACGAATTTATTGAGCAGTTTAATACGGGTCAGGCCAAAGAGATCGATACCGCGATTTGTGCGAAAACCGATGGTTGTAACGAGGCTCGCTGGTTCTCGCTGACGACGCGCAATGTTAATGACGGCCAGATTCAGGGCGTTATCAACAAGCTGTGGGGCGTGGATACGAACTACAAATCTGTCAGCAAGTTCCATGTATTCCATGACTCCACCAACTTCTATGGCAGCACGGGTAATGCGCGCGGTCAGGCGGTGGTGAATATCTCCAACGCGGCCTTCCCGATTCTGATGGCGCGTAATGATAAAAACTACTGGCTGGCCTTCGGCGAGAAACGGGCCTGGGATAAAAATGAGCTGGCGTACATTACTGAAGCGCCTTCCATTGTGCGACCAGAGAACGTGACACGCGAAACCGCCACCTTCAACCTGCCGTTTATTTCGCTGGGGCAAGTGGGCGATGGCAAGCTGATGGTTATCGGTAACCCACACTACAACAGCATCCTGCGTTGCCCGAACGGTTACAGCTGGAACGGGGGCGTTAATAAAGATGGGCAGTGTACGCTCAACAGCGACCCGGATGACATGAAGAACTTCATGGAGAACGTGCTGCGCTATCTGTCAAATGATCGCTGGTTGCCGGATGCAAAATCCAATATGACCGTGGGTACTAACCTGGACACGGTGTATTTCAAAAAACACGGGCAGGTTACAGGAAATAGTGCTGCGTTCGGCTTTCATCCGGATTTTGCGGGTATCTCTGTTGAGCATTTAAGTAGCTATGGCGATCTCGACCCGCAGGAAATGCCGCTGCTGATCCTCAACGGCTTTGAGTATGTGACTCAGGTTGGTAACGATCCTTATGCAATCCCGCTGCGTGCAGATACCAGCAAACCGAAGCTGACCCAGCAGGATGTGACCGATTTGATCGCCTATATGAACAAAGGTGGATCGGTGCTGATCATGGAAAACGTGATGAGCAATCTTGAGGAAGAGAGCGCATCTGGCTTTGTACGTCTGCTTGATGCCGCAGGTTTGTCGATGGCGCTTAACAAGTCGGTAGTAAATAACGATCCGCAAGGCTACCCGGACCGCGTTCGTCAACGACGTTCAACGCCAATTTGGGTCTATGAGCGTTATCCGGCTGTCGATGGTAAACCACCGTATACCATTGATGACACCACGAAAGAAGTTATCTGGAAATATCAGCAAGAAAACAAACCTGATGACAAACCGAAGCTGGAAGTTGCCAGCTGGCAGGAAGAAGTTGAGGGTAAACAGGTAACTCAATTCGCCTTTATCGATGAAGCCGACCACAAAACGCCTGAGTCACTGGCTGCGGCGAAGAAGAGAATTCTGGACGCGTTCCCAGGGCTGGAAGAGTGTAAGGATTCTGACTACCACTATGAGGTCAACTGTCTGGAATATCGTCCTGGCACGGGGGTTCCGGTTACTGGTGGCATGTATGTTCCACAGTATACGCAACTAAGCCTTAACGCCGACACTGCGAAAGCGATGGTGCAGGCTGCGGATTTAGGCACCAACATTCAGCGTCTGTATCAGCATGAGCTTTACTTCCGTACCAATGGTCGCAAAGGTGAGCGTCTGAGCAGCGTCGATCTGGAACGTCTGTACCAGAACATATCGGTCTGGCTGTGGAATAAAATTGAATATCGCTATGAAAACGACAAGGATGACGAGCTGGGCTTTAAAACGTTCACCGAGTTCCTGAACTGTTACGCCAACAATGCTTATGATGGTGGCACGCAGTGCTCCGCAGAGCTGAAACAATCGCTGATCGATAACAAGATGATCTACGGTGAAGGCAGCAAAGCGGGCATGATGAACCCGAGCTACCCGCTTAACTATATGGAAAAACCGCTGACGCGCCTGATGCTGGGGCGTTCCTGGTGGGATCTGAACATCAAGGTTGATGTCGAGAAGTATCCGGGGGCGGTATCGGCTGAAGGTGAGGAGGTTACTGAAACCATCAACCTGTACTCGAATCCGACCAAATGGTTTGCGGGTAACATGCAGTCTACTGGCCTGTGGGCTCCGGCTCAGCAGGAAGTCAGCATTAAGTCCAATGCGAAAGTCCCTGTGACTGTTACCGTGGCGCTGGCTGACGACCTGACCGGGCGTGAGAAGCATGAGGTTGCGCTGAACCGTCCGCCAAGAGTGACTAAAACATACTCTCTGGATGCTAGCGGCACGGTGAAGTTCAAGGTTCCTTACGGTGGTCTGATTTATATCAAGAGCGACAGTAAAGAGGAGAAATCAGCCAACTTCACCTTTACTGGCGTGGTAAAAGCGCCGTTCTATAAAGACGGTAAATGGAAAAACGACCTGAAATCCCCTGCGCCGTTGGGTGAGCTGGAGTCTGCGTCGTTCGTCTATACCACGCCGAAGAAGAACCTTGAGGCCAGCAATTACAAGGGCGGTCTGAAACAATTCGCTGAGGATCTGGATACCTTTGCCAGCTCGATGAATGACTTCTACGGTCGTGATGGCGAAAGCGGTAAGCACCGGATGTTTACCTATGAAGCATTGACGGGGCACAAACATCGTTTCACCAACGATGTGCAGATCTCCATCGGTGATGCGCACTCTGGTTATCCGGTGATGAACAGCAGCTTCTCGCCGAACAGCACCACGCTGCCGACGACGCCGCTGAACGACTGGCTGATCTGGCACGAAGTAGGGCACAACGCTGCAGAAACGCCGCTGACTGTACCGGGCGCAACTGAAGTGGCGAACAACGTGCTGGCGCTGTACATGCAGGATCGTTATCTCGGCAAGATGAACCGTGTCGCTGACGATATTACCGTTGCGCCGGAATATCTGGAGGAGAGCAACGGTCAGGCATGGGCGCGTGGCGGTGCGGGTGACCGTCTGCTGATGTACGCGCAGCTGAAGGAATGGGCAGAGAAAAACTTTGATATCAAACAGTGGTATCCAGAAGGCTCTCTGCCAGCGTTCTACAGCGAGCGTGAAGGGATGAAAGGCTGGAACCTGTTCCAGTTGATGCACCGTAAAGCACGCGGCGATGATGTTGGCAATGACAAATTTGGCAACAGAAACTACTGTGCCGAATCCAACGGTAACGCTGCCGACACGCTGATGCTGTGTGCATCCTGGGTCGCTCAGACGGACCTTTCCGCATTCTTTAAGAAATGGAATCCGGGCGCGAATGCTTACCAGTTGCCGGGAGCGACAGAGATGAGCTTCGAGGGCGGTGTGAGCCAGTCGGCTTACAACACGCTCGCGTCACTCGATCTGCCGAAACCGAAGCAAGGGCCGGAAACCATTAACAAGGTTACCGAGTATTCGATGCCTGCTGAATAACCCGGATAAGGCGTTCACGCCGCATCCGGCATGAAATAAGGCGCACCGGGTTGCGCCAGCTTATCGGGCCTGGAGGAAAGCCATATGGCATACACCTGCAGGCCCGCATCCGGCAAGTTACAACAAACAACCTTTAACCATGCTTTTTGATGTTTTTCAGCAATACCCCGCGGCGATGCCCGTCCTGGCAACCGTCGGAGGATTGATTATAGGTAGTTTTTTGAATGTGGTGATTTGGCGTTACCCCATCATGCTGCGCCAACAAATGGCGGAGTTTCACGGTGAAATGCCGAGTGCGCAGTCAAAAATAAGCCTGGCGCTGCCACGTTCGCACTGTCCACATTGTCAGCAGACCATCCGGATACGTGACAATATTCCGCTGTTCTCCTGGCTGATGCTCAAAGGGCGCTGCCGCGACTGTCAGGCGAAAATCAGCAAGCGTTATCCGCTGGTGGAGTTATTGACGGCACTCGCTTTTTTGCTGGCGAGTCTGGTCTGGCCGGAAAGTGGATGGGCGCTGGCGGTGATGATATTATCCGCCTGGCTGATTGCCGCGAGCGTCATTGACCTCGATCACCAATGGCTGCCCGATGTTTTTACTCAGGGCGTATTGTGGACGGGACTGAGTGCGGCATGGGCGCAGCAGAGCCCGCTCACGCTACAAGATGCAGTTACCGGCGTCCTGGTGGGGTTTATCGCTTTTTACTCCCTGCGCTGGATAGCCGGAATAGTTCTGCGTAAAGAAGCATTAGGCATGGGCGATGTATTATTGTTCGCTGCGTTAGGTAGTTGGGTGGGGCCGTTGTCGCTACCCAATGTTGCTTTAATCGCATCATGCTGCGGCCTGATATATGCCGTTATTACAAAAAGAGGATCAACCACACTGCCTTTTGGACCGTGTTTAAGTCTGGGCGGTATAGCAACAATTTATCTACAGGCATTGTTTTAATGATAACAACGTCATTATCAAAGTGACATTTTAACTCTTATTAATAACCTTAGAGATTATTTACCATGTCGATAAAACAAATGCCAGGGAGGGTATTAATATCGCTATTGTTGAGCGTTACAGGATTATTAAGTGGCTGTGCCAGCCATAATGAAAATGCCAGTTTACTGGCGAAAAAACAGGCGCAAAATATCAGCCAAAACCTGCCGATTAAATCTGCGGGATATACCTTAGTGCTGGCACAAAGTAGCGGCACGACGGTAAAAATGACCATTATCAGCGAAGCGGGGACTCAGACCACGCAGACGCCTGACGCCTTTTTAACCAGCTATCAACGACAAATGTGCAATGACCCAACGGTGAAATTAATGCTCACTGAGGGAATTAATTACAGCATAACGATTAATGATACACGTACAGGTAACCAGTATCAGCGGAAACTGGATCGTACCACCTGTGGAATAGTCAAAGCATAACGTTGGGTAGATATAAATTGGCGCGGGTTGTTTTTCGTGACGCACGAATTTATCTCATTCAATGGCTGACAAAAATTCGTCACACTCTTAACCAGAGACAATCTCTTAATACAGACAAAGAGCATCTGCGCAAAATTGCACGCGGGATGTTCTGGCTGATGCTGCTTATTATTTCTGCAAAAATGGCGTATTCACTCTGGCGCTATTTCTCCTTTTCTGCGGAATATACGGCTGTTTCCCCATCGGCGAATAAACCGCCCCGTGCGGATGCAAAAACGTTCGATAAAAATGACGTGCAATTAATCAGCCAGCAAAACTGGTTTGGCAAATATCAGCCCGTCGCCACGCCGGTAAAACAACCCGAACCTGTGCCTGTGGCAGAAACGCGTCTTAATGTGGTGTTGCGTGGGATCGCCTTTGGTGCCAGACCCGGCGCGGTTATTGAAGAAGGTGGCAAACAGCAGGTCTATTTGCAGGGGGAACGGCTTGGTTCTCACAACGCGGTGATTGAGGAAATCAACCGCGACCATGTGATGCTGCGCTATCAGGGAAAAATAGAGCGCCTGAGCCTGGCAGAAGAGGGGCATTCCACCGTAGCCGTGACCAACAAAAAAGCCGTCAGTGACGAAGCAAAGCAAGCTGTTGCTGAGCCTGCTGCCAGTGCGCCAGTTGAGATCCCGACTGCCGTGCGTCAGGCACTGACGAAAGATCCGCAGAAAATTTTTAACTATATCCAGCTTACGCCTGTGCGTAAGGAGGGGATTGTCGGTTATGCAGTGAAGCCGGGGGCAGATCGTTCTCTGTTCGATGCCAGCGGTTTCAAGGAAGGCGATATCGCCATTGCGCTAAATCAGCAGGATTTCACTGATCCACGAGCAATGATTGCTCTGATGCGGCAGTTACCTTCAATGGATTCCATTCAACTTACGGTTTTACGCAAGGGTGCGCGCCACGACATTTCCATCGCGCTGCGCTAACCGCATTTAATCCAGGAGAATCATTCATCGTGTTTTGGCGTGATATTACGTTGTCGGTCTGGCGTAAGAAGACAACTGGCCTCAAAACAAAAAAGCGTTTACTGCCGCTGGTGCTGGCAGCGGCATTATGCAGTTCGCCGGTCTGGGCGGAAGAAGCCACTTTCACCGCTAATTTTAAAGATACCGACCTGAAATCGTTCATCGAAACCGTCGGCGCTAACCTTAATAAAACCATCATTATGGGGCCGGGCGTACAGGGGAAAGTGAGTATTCGCACCATGACCCCGCTCAATGAACGCCAGTATTACCAGCTATTCCTTAACCTGCTGGAAGCACAGGGGTATGCCGTCGTACCGATGGAAAACGACGTGCTGAAGGTGGTGAAATCCAGCGCTGCGAAAGTCGAGCCGCTGCCGCTGGTCGGTGAAGGCAGCGACAACTACGCGGGCGATGAAATGGTCACCAAAGTAGTGCCGGTACGTAATGTGTCAGTACGCGAGCTGGCACCGATTCTGCGCCAGATGATCGACAGCGCAGGCTCAGGCAACGTTGTTAATTACGATCCCTCCAACGTGATTATGCTCACCGGACGCGCCTCCGTCGTGGAGCGGCTGACGGAAGTGATCCAGCGTGTGGATCACGCGGGTAATCGCACTGAAGAGGTGATCCCGCTGGATAACGCCTCGGCTTCGGAAATCGCCCGCGTGCTGGAAAGCCTGACGAAAAACAGCGGCGAGAACCAGCCTGCGACGCTGAAATCTCAAATTGTCGCCGATGAACGCACCAACAGTGTGATTGTCAGTGGTGACCCCGCCACGCGGGACAAAATGCGCCGTCTGATCCGTCGCCTGGACTCAGAAATGGAGCGCAGCGGCAACAGCCAGGTTTTCTATCTCAAATACAGCAAAGCCGAAGATCTGGTCGATGTACTGAAGCAGGTCAGCGGCACGCTCACGGCGGCTAAAGAAGAGGCGGAAGGCACGGTCGGTAGCGGGCGTGAGATTGTCTCCATCGCCGCCAGCAAACACAGTAATGCCCTGATTGTTACTGCGCCGCAGGACATCATGCAATCGCTGCAAAGCGTGATTGAACAACTGGATATTCGCCGTGCTCAGGTGCATGTCGAGGCGTTGATCGTGGAAGTTGCCGAAGGTAGCAATATCAATTTCGGCGTGCAGTGGGCGTCGAAAGATGCCGGATTAATGCAGTTTGCTAATGGTACGCAGATCCCTATCGGTACGCTGGGCGCAGCCATTTCTCAGGCGAAACCGCAGAAAGGCTCGACGGTGATCAGTGAAAACGGCGCTACCACCATTAATCCGGATACCAACGGCGATCTCTCCACGCTCGCCCAGCTTCTTTCCGGCTTTAGCGGTACGGCGGTTGGTGTGGTGAAAGGCGACTGGATGGCGCTGGTGCAGGCGGTTAAAAACGACTCCAGCTCTAACGTGCTCTCCACGCCGAGCATCACCACGCTGGACAACCAGGAAGCCTTCTTCATGGTGGGCCAGGACGTTCCGGTATTAACCGGCTCTACCGTTGGCTCCAATAACAGCAATCCTTTCAATACAGTAGAAAGGAAAAAAGTCGGCATCATGCTGAAAGTCACGCCGCAGATTAACGAAGGTAACGCGGTACAGATGGTGATTGAGCAGGAAGTCTCGAAGGTGGAAGGACAGACCAGCCTCGACGTGGTGTTTGGTGAGCGCAAACTGAAAACCACCGTGCTGGCTAACGATGGTGAGCTGATTGTGCTTGGTGGTCTGATGGACGACCAGGCGGGAGAAAGCGTGGCGAAAGTGCCGCTGCTTGGCGATATCCCATTAATTGGTAACCTGTTTAAATCGACGGCGGATAAAAAAGAAAAACGTAACCTGATGGTGTTTATCCGTCCGACCATTCTGCGTGACGGTATGGCGGCAGACGGCGTGTCGCAGCGCAAATATAACTATATGCGCGCCGAACAGATCTATCGCGATGAGCAAGGCTTAAGCCTGATGCCGCACACCGCACAGCCGGTACTGCCAGCGCAAAACCAGGCCTTACCGCCGGAAGTTCGCGCGTTCCTCAATGCCGGGAGAACGCGTTAATGGTGCCTGTAGCACAGGAAACCACCGCCAACACCGTGCGTCTGCCCTACAGTTTCAGCCGTCGGTTTAGCCTGGTGGCATGGTGCGAAGCGTCGCTGGAGATCCTCCACGTTCATCCGCTATCGCTCTCTGTTTTGCAGGAGCTGCAGCGGGGGCTGAACGCGCCCTTTACGCTGCGGCAAATCGACGAGGCCGAATTTGAACAGCGGCTGAATGCGGTCTGGCAGCGGGACTCTTCCGAGGCTCGCCAGCTGATGGAAGATCTCGGTTCTGCCGAGGACTTTTTTACCCTCGCGGAAGAACTGCCGGAAACGGAAGATCTGCTGGAAAGCGACGACGATGCGCCGATCATCAAACTGATCAACGCCATGCTGGCAGAGGCAATCAAAGAAGGCGCTTCGGATATCCACATTGAGACGTTTGAAAAGAGTCTGGTGATCCGTTTTCGTGTTGACGGCACATTACATGAAATGCTGCGTCCGGGGCGCAAACTGGCCTCGCTGCTGGTGTCGCGTATCAAGGTGATGGCGCGGCTGGACATTGCCGAAAAGCGCGTGCCGCAGGATGGACGTATTGCGCTGTTGCTGGGCGGCCGGGCGATTGACGTGCGTGTCTCCACCATGCCTTCTGCCTGGGGCGAGCGCGTGGTGCTGCGACTGCTGGACAAAAACCAGGCCCGCCTGACGCTGGAGCGTCTGGGGCTTAGCCAGCAACTGACCGCGCAGTTGCGCCAGCTGTTACACAAACCGCACGGCATCTTTCTGGTGACGGGGCCGACGGGTTCCGGCAAAAGCACCACGCTGTACGCCGGATTGCAGGAGCTGAACAACCATTCGCGCAACATTCTCACGGTTGAAGATCCCATCGAATACATGATTGAAGGGATCGGTCAGACGCAGGTTAACACCCGCGTCGGCATGACCTTTGCCCGTGGGCTGCGCGCGATTTTGCGTCAGGACCCGGATGTGGTGATGGTCGGTGAAATCCGCGATACCGAAACCGCAGAAATCGCCGTCCAGGCTTCACTTACCGGACACCTGGTCCTTTCCACGCTGCATACCAACACAGCGGTGGGGGCGATCACACGTTTGCAGGATATGGGCGTGGAGCCTTTCCTGCTCTCTTCCAGCCTGACGGGCGTGATGGCGCAGCGACTGGTTCGCACGCTGTGTCCCGACTGCCGCCAGCCCGCACCAGCCACTGACGAAGAAAAACGCCTGCTGGGAATTACCGACGCCCGTACCGTCACTCTGTACCATCCACAGGGCTGTCCCGCCTGTAATCACAAAGGTTTTCGCGGACGGACTGCCATCCATGAGCTGATCGTGGTGGATGCCACATTGCGTGATTTGATCCACCGTCAGGCCGGGGAGCTGGAGCTGGAACGTTATGTCCGACAACACTCTGCGGGTATCCGCAGCAACGGCATTGAGAAAGTGCTCGCCGGAGAAACCTCTCTCGATGAAGTTCTGCGGGTAACCATGGAGGCGTAATGGCACTGTTTTACTATAAGGCGCTGGAGCGTAATGGTCGCAAAACCAAAGGTATGATTGAGGCGGATTCCGCGCGTCATGCCCGCCAGTTGTTGCGCGGTAAAGAGCTTATCCCCGTGCATATTGAAGCCCGGATGAATACTTCGTCAGGGGGGATGTTGCAGCGTCGGCGGCACGCACATCGTCGCGTGGCGGCGGCAGATCTTGCGCTGTTCACGCGCCAACTGGCAACGCTGGTACAGGCAGCAATGCCGCTGGAAACCTGCTTACAGGCGGTCAGTGAGCAAAGTGAAAAACTGCATGTAAAAAGCCTCGGAATGGCGCTGCGCAGCCGGATTCAGGAAGGTTACACCCTGTCGGACAGCCTGCGCGAACATCCCCGCGTCTTTGATTCTCTGTTTTGTTCGATGGTTGCTGCCGGAGAAAAATCCGGGCATCTCGACGTGGTGCTCAATCGCCTGGCAGATTACACCGAACAGCGACAGCGCCTGAAATCACGTCTATTGCAGGCCATGCTCTATCCGCTGGTTCTGCTGGTGGTGGCAACGGGCGTAGTCACTATTTTGCTGACGGCAGTGGTGCCGAAAATCATCGAACAGTTCGATCACCTCGGACACGCGCTGCCCGCCACCACCCGCGCGCTTATCGCCATGAGCGACGCGTTACAGGCCAGCGGCGTTTACTGGCTGGCGGGATTGCTGGCGCTTCTGGTGCTGGGGCAACGGCTACTTAAAAATCCTGCTATGCGCCTGCGCCGGGATAAAACCTTGCTGCGTCTGCCCGTGACGGGCCGTGTTGCGCGCGGGCTGAATACGGCGCGTTTTTCCCGCACATTAAGCATCCTCACCGCCAGCAGTGTTCCGCTACTGGAAGGCATTCAGACCGCTGCCGCCGTGTCGGCAAATCGCTATGTCGAACAACAACTACTGCTGGCGGCAGATCGCGTCCGCGAAGGAAGCAGTCTGCGTGCCGCGCTGGCGGAGTTGCGCCTGTTCCCCCCGATGATGCTGTACATGATCGCCTCCGGCGAACAGAGCGGCGAACTGGAAACCATGCTTGAGCAGGCCGCTGTTAACCAGGAACGGGAATTTGATACCCAGGTGGGGCTGGCGTTAGGGCTGTTTGAACCGGCGCTGGTGGTGATGATGGCGGGCGTGGTGCTGTTTATCGTCATCGCCATCCTCGAGCCGATGCTGCAACTGAACAATATGGTTGGAATGTAATTTACGGAGTTATCACATGAATTCGTTATCCCGCACACAAAAACCACGGGCAGGTTTTACCCTGCTGGAAGTGATGGTGGTGATTGTTATTCTTGGCGTCCTGGCAAGTCTGGTGGTGCCTAACCTGTTGGGCAATAAAGAGAAAGCGGATCGGCAAAAAGCCATCAGCGATATCGTGGCGCTGGAGAATGCGCTGGATATGTACCGACTGGATAACGGGCGTTATCCGACCACAGAACAGGGGCTTGAGGCGCTGATCCAACAACCGGCCAATATGGCGGATTCCCGTAACTACCGTACAGGTGGGTACATTAAACGACTGCCAAAAGATCCGTGGGGCAATGATTATCAGTATCTCAGCCCGGGTGAAAAAGGACTGTTTGATGTTTACACCCTGGGGGCGGATGGTCAGGAAAACGGGGAAGGCGCTGGCGCAGATATCGGTAACTGGAATTTGCAGGAGTTTCAGTAAGCAGTGCCTGAACGCGGATTCACACTTCTGGAAATCATGCTGGTGATTTTCCTTATCGGCCTTGCCAGTGCGGGCGTGGTACAGACTTTTGCGACCGATTCTGAATCGCCCGCGAAAAAAGCGGCGCAGGATTTTCTGACTCGCTTTGCGCAGTTTAAGGACAGGGCAGTGATCGAAGGGCAAACACTCGGTGTGTTAATCGACCCGCCTGGCTACCAGTTTATGCAGCGTCGTCAGGGGCAGTGGTTGCCCGTTTCTGCGACCCGGTTATCAGCACAGGTTACGGTGCCGAAACAGGTGCAGATGCTGTTACAACCCGGAAGTGATATCTGGCAGAAGGAATATGCGCTGGAGCTGCAACGTCGTCGCCTGACGCTGCACGATATTGAACTGGAGCTGCAAAAAGAGGCGAAAAAGAAGACGCCGCAGATCCGTTTTTCGCCTTTTGAACCCGCCACGCCGTTTACGCTGCGCTTCTACTCGGCGGCGCAAAACGCATGTTGGGCGGTAAAACTGGCGCACGATGGCGCGTTATCCCTCAATCAATGTGATGAGAGGATGCCATGAAGCGCGGATTTACCTTGCTGGAAGTGATGCTCGCGCTGGCGATTTTTGCGCTGGCTGCCACGGCGGTGTTACAGATTGCCAGCGGTGCGCTGAGTAATCAGCAAATTCTTGAGGAAAAAACGGTAGCGGGCTGGGTGGCTGAAAACCAGACCGCGCTGCTCTACCTGATGACCCGCGAGCAGCGGGCGGTCAGGCAGCAGGGCGAGAGCGATATGGCAGGAAGCCGCTGGTACTGGCGAACCACACCGCTGAGTACAGGCAACGCGCTGCTCCAGGCGGTGGATATTGAAGTCAGCCTTCACGAAGACTTTTCGCCGGTGATTCAGTCACGACGCGCCTGGTTTAGCGCCGTGGGAGGCCAACAGTGAGAAGGGCTCGCGCTGGTTTCACGTTACTGGAAATGCTGGTGGCAATTGCCATTTTTGCCTCGCTGGCACTGATGGCGCAGCAGGTGACTAACGGCGTCACGCGCGTGAATAGCGCCGTCGCCGGACACGATCAAAAACTAAACCTCATGCAGCAAACGATGAGTTTTCTGACCCACGATCTGACCCAAATGATGCCGCGTCCGGTAAGAGGCGATCAGGGCCAGCGTGAACCAGCGTTACTGGCTGGCGCTGGCGTGCTGGCGTCTGAGAGTGAAGGAATGCGTTTTGTGCGCGGCGGTGTGGTTAACCCGTTGATGCGTATGCCACGCAGCAATCTGCTCACCGTCGGTTACCGCATTCATGACGGTTATCTCGAACGGTTGTCCTGGCCGCTGACCGATGCCGCAGGCAGCGTGAAGCCGACAATGCAAAAGTTGATTCCGGCCGATTCGCTCCATTTGCAGTTCTACGACGGCACGCGCTGGCAGGAGAGCTGGTCGTCAGTACAGGCGATCCCTGTGGCAGTGCGCATGACTCTGCATTCGCCGCAATGGGGCGAGATTGAACGCATCTGGTTGTTACGCGGGCCGCAATTATCATGATCACCTCACCACCAAAACGCGGAATGGCACTGGTCGTGGTGCTGGTATTGCTGGCAGTTATGATGCTGGTAACCATCACGCTTTCCGGGCGGATGCAGCAGCAACTTGGGCGAACGCGCAGCCAGCAGGAGTACCAGCAGGCGCTGTGGTACAGCGCCAGTGCAGAAAGCCTGGCGCTGAGCGCGCTCAGTCTGAGCCTGAAAAATGAAAAGCGCGTGCATCTGGAACAGCCGTGGGCTTCCGGCCCTCGTTTTTTCCCACTGCCGCAGGGGCAAATCGCCGTCACTCTGCGTGACGCACAGGCCTGCTTTAACCTGAATGCCCTCGCTCAGCCCACAACGGCGTCGCGTCCGCTCGCGGTACAACAACTGATTGCCCTGATCACGCGCCTGGATGTGCCTGCTTATCGGGCCGAACTGATAGCCGAAAGCCTGTGGGAGTTTATTGATGAAGACCGCAGCGTGCAGACGCGTCTGGGCCATGAAGACAGCGAATATCTCGCCCGCTCGGTGCCTTTCTACGCCGCCAATCAACCGCTGGCCGATATCAGCGAGATGCGCGTGGTGCAGGGAATGGACGCCGGGCTTTATCAAAAACTGAAACCGCTGGTCTGTGCGCTGCCGATGACCCGCCAGCAAATCAACATCAATACTTTAGACGTCACGCAAAGTGTGATTCTTGAGGCGCTGTTTGACCCGTGGTTAAGCCCTGTTCAGGCGCGGGCGTTATTACAACAACGTCCGGCGAAGGGCTGGGAAGATGTCGATCAGTTTCTTGCACAGCCGCTACTTGCTGACGTCGATGAGCGTACTAAAAAACAGCTAAAAACCGTCCTGAGCGTGGACAGCAATTACTTCTGGCTGCGTTCAGATATCACCGTGAATGAGATTGAACTGACGATGAACTCGTTAATTGTCCGCATGGGCCCACAACACTTTTCGGTTCTCTGGCATCAGACAGGAGAAAGTGAGTGAGTTCCATCCTTGAGATTTTTTTCCCGCTTTGCGCCGCTGAGCCCATCCATTGGCAGCGCCGTACACCCGATGTGGAGCACGGTATCTGGTCTGACGTTGCTAACGAACAGCTCCAGCAATGGCTGCAAACTGATGCGATTCGACTCTACATTCCCGGCGAATGGATCAGCGTCTGGCAGGTTGAACTGCCTGATGTCGCCCGCAAGCAGATACCGACTATTCTGCCCGCCTTACTGGAAGAAGAACTGAACCAGGATATCGATGAACTGCATTTCGCCCCGTTGAAAATCAATCAGCAACTGGCAACCGTAGCCGTGATTCACCAACAGCATATGCGCAACATTGCGCAGTGGTTGCAGGAAAACGGCATCACCCGCGCTACCGTCGCGCCGGACTGGATGTCCATTCCTTGTGGGTTTATGGCTGGCGATGCACAACGGGTTATCTGCCGCATCGATGAATGCCGGGGATGGAGCGCCGGGCGGGCGCTGGCTCCGGTCATGTTCCGCGCCCAGCTCAATGAGCAGAATTTACCGCTTTCGCTAACCGTAGTCGGCATTGCACCGGAAAAGCTATCAGCATGGGCTGGCGCAGACGCTGAACGCCTGACCGTTACAGCTCTGCCCGCCATTACCACTTATGGCGAACCGGAAGGGAACCTGCTGACAGGGCCGTGGCAGCCTCGCGTCAGCTACCGAAAACAGTGGGCGCGCTGGCGGGTGATGATTCTGCCGATATTGCTGATTCTGGTTGCGCTGGCAGTGGAGCGGGGCGTGACGTTATGGAGCGTCAGCGAACAGGTGGCGCAAAGCCGCACCCAGGCGGAGGAACAGTTCTTAACGTTGTTCCCGGAGCAGAAGCGGATTGTGAATTTACGCTCTCAGGTGACGATGGCGCTGAAAAAATATCGCCCACAGGCCGACGATACCCGGCTGCTCGCCGAGTTGTCAGCGATCGCCAGCACCCTGAAATCAGCGTCACTTTCCGACATCGAAATGCGTGGTTTCACCTTTGATCAAAAACGCCAGATACTTCACCTCCAGCTACGGGCCGCGAACTTTGCCAGTTTCGACAAACTGCGTAGTGCACTGGCAACCGATTATGTTGTGCAACAGGACGCGTTACAGAAAGAGGGTGATGCGGTTTCCGGCGGCGTAAAGTTGCGGAGGAAATAACATGTTACGCGATAAATTTATTCACTATTTTCAGCAATGGCGTGAACGCCAGTTAAGCCGTGGCGAACACTGGCTGGCACAACACCTGGCGGGGCGTTCTCCGCGTGAAAAGGGCATGTTACTGGCAGCGGTGGTGTTCCTGTTTAGCGTCGGATATTACGTCCTCATCTGGCAGCCGTTGAGCGAACGGATAGAACAACAGGAGACAATGTTGCAGCAACTGGTGGCGATGAACACCAGACTGAGGAGCGCCGCGCCGGATATTATTGCGGCGCGAAAATCCGCCACAACAACGCCTGCGCAGGTATCGCGGGTTATCAGTGACAGTGCTTCCGCGCACTCGGTAGTCATCAAGCGGATAGCCGAGCGTGGGGAGAATATTCAGGTCTGGATAGATCCGGTGGTGTTTAATGACCTGCTGAACTGGTTAAACGCGCTGGATGAAAAGTATGCGCTGCGGGTGACACAAATTGATGCCAGTGCTGCTGAGAAGCCTGGGATGGTGAATGTGCAGCGGCTGGAGTTTGGACGGGGGTAAAGTATCAGGAGATTAATATCAATAAAATTACTCTCGTTAACGTGGCGAGAGTAATTCCCCCAGACTTTATAAGCTAACTTTTTTCGTGAAGGTTATTGTCAGATCCAAAAGCAAAAACCCGCCTTGTGGGCGGGTTCTTAAGAATTAGTGGTGCCCGGACTCGGAATCGAACCAAGGACACGGGGATTTTCAATCCCCTGCTCTACCGACTGAGCTATCCGGGCAACGGGGCGCATTAAACCTGATTCGCCTCGTCTCGTCAATCAAATTTCTTCAATTTACTGCAGACTGCACAATCTATCATCACTTTGCCGCTATTGCACGCATTGTCAGGCAAACCAGGCGGTCCAGGCGGCGGAAAGCGGCATTGCCAGAAGGAGTGCTGGAAGCATGTTGACCACCGGGAACATTTTAATGCCACAGATGCGTAATCCGGTTGCCAGCAGCAATAAACCGCCTACGGCGCTGAAGTCTGCCATCATCGCCGGTGTGGTCAGCGGTAATATCAGCGCGGCAGCCCACGCCAGCGTTAACTGGATGATCAGTAATGGGATACTAATCACCGATACCGCAATACCGAGCGAGCAGGCGAAGATCATCGCCGTAAAGAAATCAAGAAATGACTTGGCGATTAAAATACTCGGATCGCCGGTCATCCCTTCGTTCATCGCCCCGAAGATCCCGGTGCCGCTGGCGCAAAACAGGACAATAATCGCGACATAATTCTGAATAAAAGATTCATGCGCTGGCTTCTTACGTGAGTGACGAAACAGATTTTGTGCTTTGGCGACTGCTGTATTGACACCTTTCTCCAGCAAACAAATTTCGCCAATTAGAGCGCCAAGTAGCGTAGCTAAAACCATCGCTGGAAGGTTGGCACATTTCACCACCAGTAAAATACCAATCCCCAGCGATGCCAGACCAAAAATAGATGTCATGGAGACGCGGATACGTTCCGGTAAGCGTTGGCTGAGCAGTGCGCCGAGAACGCCACCCAGTAATACTGCACTAGCGTTGATAAAAGGGCCGATGACCACAAGAGTTCCTGTTAGCTGTATTGTTTGATTTTCTTATTATGAACTTTTTGCCTTGTTGATGGCTTGTCTGGTCGCAAAGTCCTGGCTTGCACGCCTTAGCGAAAGGTGCCATGATTGCGCGAATTTTCTCCTCTCTGTATGGAGTTTGCCCGATGCACGCCACCTCCTTACATTCTCTCGCTTATCGCCGTTTCGCGCGAAACGTTTCCCTTTCTATGCTACTGCTCATGCGGTGAAGTTAACGCACGCTCACTGCAGGACAGCAGTAAAATCAGAGCGTTTCTGCTTTTACTGATGTCTGGCGGTCGGAGCTGGTGACCAGTTTGACCCATATCTCATGGGGCAGGGTTTTACACCTTGTCCGGTATTCTTACTTCCCCGAAACGGGTTTTGCGCTTATGAAATCAATGAATATTGCCGCCAGTAGTGAACTGGTATCCCGACTTTCTTCTCATCGTCGCGTGGTGGCGTTGGGAGATACTGATTTTACGGACGTCGCGGCAGTCGTCATTACCGCTGCGGATAGTCGCAGTGGCATTCTTGCGTTGCTTAAGCGCACCGGTTTTCATCTACCGGTGTTTTTGTATTCCGAACATGCTGTAGAATTACCTGCGGGCGTTACGGCGGTAATCAACGGCAACGAGCAGCAGTGGCTGGAGCTGGAATCCGCAGCCTGTCAGTATGAAGAGAATTTGCTGCCACCGTTTTATGACACGCTGACGCAGTACGTTGAGATGGGCAACAGCACCTTTGCTTGCCCTGGACATCAACATGGTGCGTTCTTTAAAAAGCATCCTGCCGGACGCCATTTTTACGATTTCTTCGGTGAGAACGTCTTTCGCGCCGATATGTGTAATGCCGATGTGAAACTGGGCGATCTGCTTATTCATGAAGGATCGGCGAAAGATGCGCAGAAATTCGCAGCCAAAGTCTTTCATGCCGATAAAACCTATTTTGTGCTGAACGGCACATCGGCAGCGAATAAAGTGGTGACGAATGCGCTGTTAACGCGTGGCGATCTGGTGCTCTTCGACCGTAACAACCATAAGTCGAATCATCACGGCGCGCTGATTCAGGCGGGGGCGACACCGGTCTATCTGGAAGCTTCACGCAACCCGTTTGGTTTCATTGGCGGTATTGATGCGCACTGTTTTAATGAAGAGTATCTGCGCCAGCAAATTCGCGACGTTGCGCCAGAAAAAGCCGACCTGCCGCGCCCGTTTCGCCTGGCGATTATTCAGCTGGGAACCTATGACGGCACTGTCTATAACGCCCGTCAGGTGATCGATACCGTTGGGCATCTGTGTGATTACATTCTGTTTGATTCCGCGTGGGTCGGTTACGAACAATTTATCCCGATGATGGCGGATAGCTCGCCGCTGCTATTAGAACTTAACGAAAACGATCCGGGGATCTTTGTGACTCAGTCGGTGCACAAACAGCAGGCGGGATTCTCACAGACGTCGCAGATCCATAAAAAAGATAACCATATCCGCGGACAGGCGCGTTTTTGCCCTCATAAGCGGTTGAATAATGCCTTTATGCTCCATGCTTCTACCAGCCCGTTCTACCCGCTGTTTGCCGCCCTGGACGTTAACGCCAAAATTCATGAAGGGGAGAGTGGGCGTCGGCTGTGGGCTGAGTGCGTTGAGTTGGGTATTGAGTCGCGCAAGGCTATTCTTGCGCGCTGTAAGCTGTTCCGCCCGTTTATCCCGCCCGTTGTTGATGGCAAATTGTGGCAGGATTATCCGACATCTGTGTTAGCCAGCGACCGCCGTTTTTTCAGTTTTGAGCCGGGGGCGAAGTGGCACGGCTTTGAAGGATATGCCGCGGATCAGTATTTTGTTGATCCGTGCAAGCTGTTACTCACTACACCAGGTATCGATGCCGAAACCGGCGAATATAGCGACTTTGGCGTTCCGGCGACGATTCTGGCGCACTATCTGCGTGAGAACGGCATTGTGCCGGAGAAGTGCGATCTCAACTCCATTCTGTTTTTATTAACTCCGGCGGAAAGCCACGAGAAGCTGGCACAACTGGTGGCGATGCTGGCGCAATTTGAACAGCATATTGAGGATGACTCGCCGCTGGTTGAGGTGTTGCCGAGCGTTTATAACAAGTATCCGGTGCGCTATCGCGACTACACCCTGCGCCAGTTGTGTCAGGAGATGCACGATCTGTATGTCAGTTTCGACGTCAAAGACCTACAAAAAGCGATGTTCCGCCAGCAGAGTTTCCCGTCAGTGGTGATGAACCCCCAGGATGCGCATAGCGCTTATATTCGCGGTGACGTGGAGTTGGTGCGGATTCGTGATGCCGAAGGGCGAATTGCGGCAGAAGGGGCGTTGCCTTATCCACCTGGCGTGCTTTGCGTGGTACCCGGGGAAGTCTGGGGTGGGGCGGTTCAACGTTATTTCCTTGCACTGGAAGAAGGGGTGAATTTGTTGCCGGGATTTTCGCCGGAGCTGCAAGGTGTTTATAGCGAAACCGATGCGGATGGCGTGAAACGGTTGTACGGTTATGTGTTGAAGTAAGAATAAAAAAAACGGGTCACCTTCTGGCGACCCGTTTTTCTTTGCGTAATTAGTGGCTAACCGTCTGTGTGCCTGTCGGGACACGAACGTGTTTATATTTGAACATCGCCATGAACGCGAAGGCCAGAACCACGGAGTAACCAGCGAAAATCAACCATACGGTCTGCCAGTCGGTAATGCCGTTTTGGGTGTACATCTCAACAACTTTACCGCTCACGATGCCGCCGAGGATACAGCCGAAGCCGTTAGTCATCATCAGGAACATCCCTTGTGCACTGGCGCGAATTGCCGGGCTAACTTCTTTTTCGACAAACACCGAACCAGAGATGTTGAAGAAGTCGAATGCGCAACCGTAAACGATCATCGACAGTACCAGCAGTACAGTACCGAACGGAGTCGGGTCGCCGTAAGCAAACAGCGCAAAACGCAGGATCCACGCCACAATACTGATCATCATTACGTTCTTAATACCGTAGCGGCTTAAGAAGAACGGGATGGTCAGAATGAACAGGGTTTCAGAGATCTGCGAAATCGACATGATGATTGACGCATGCTGCACAATAAAGCTGCTGGCAAACATCGGATCTTTGTCGAAGCTGTGCAGGAAGGTATTACCGAACATGTTGGTAATCTGCAGTTCCGCGCCCAGCAGCATTGAGAAGATAAAGAAGATTGCCATACGCTTGTTTTTAAACAGCGCGAATGCATCGAGGCCCAGCAGGGTTGTCCAGCTCTGATTCGCTTGCTGTTTAGCAACCGGAATATGCGGCAGAGTCAGGGTAAACAGAACCAGAATGGCGGAAAGTGCTGCGCCAATATACAGCTGCATGTGGCTTAATTCGAAGCCAGACAGGCTCACCACCCACATTGCCATGATAAAGCCGATGGTGCCCCAGATACGGATTGGCGGGAAGTCAGTAACGATATCCATCCCGGCATTTTGCAGGCGATAGTAAGAGATGGTGTTGATTAACCCAAGCGTTGGCATATAAGCAAACGAGTTAATCAATATCACAAGGAACATCGCTTCCGGTGTCGTGACCTGTGCCGCCATGAACAGCGTGATAGCGCCAATGGTGTGGCAAATGGCATATACCCATTTCGCACTTAACCATTTGTCGGCCACAATCCCCAGCAGCGCAGGCATAAAGACCGCTGCGATACCCAGTGAGCTATAAACTGCGCCAATAGAAGCACCGTCAAACTTCAGGGTAACAAACATATAGGAGCCGAGGGTCGTCAGCCAACTTCCCCACAGACAGAACTGCAGAAAAGAGAGGATTTTCAGCTGCAGCTTAAGATTCATGTTAATTTCCTCACATCGTGATGCGGATGAGTGTTTGAAAAAGCACATTTGACCGTGCGAGATGATGGGATTCTATCAACTTCGCGGACTGGTTTTTTGTTACCTGTGGCAAATAATTGCAAACATTCCCAATTTGCAAAACGAAATTGTGATGTGGATAACATTTTTGCCCCTGAGCATCGTCAGGGGCGGTTAATGGAATTATCGGCGGCGGTAGGATTTTTGCGCGGTATTCACTTTATAAAGATAACGGCGAGATTCCGCAGAGGGATGGCGGGTCGTCAGCGTCTGATAAACATCGCCCGGCGTCATGGTGTTAATAATATTGGCAGCCTGAATCTTATCATTCGAAAAGACTCGCAGCACGCTGCCTGCGCCGCCGTTATAGGCGGTGATGACGGCATAACGCCGCGATGTTGGGTTATCAATTCCGCCGAGATAAACATTGTTCAGCATCGCCAGATACGCGGTGCCGGTATCAATATTGCTGGCAGGATCAAACAAGAAACTGCGGCTCGGCGTGCCGGATTTCCCCTGCGAGCGGAACACATCTTTCCCGGCAGTATGTTGTACCACCTGCATTAATCCCAGCGCATCGGAACGGCTGACCGCATACGGGTTAAAGGAAGATTCGGTCTGCATAATTGCCAGAATCAGCGACTCATCAACGCCATATTTCCGTGACGCCTGGCGGACCATGCCGAGATATTTGTGCGCACGTTTATCAAGGTGGTTCGGTACCATGTTAATGGTGACGCTGTAGATGATACGCAGCCCGTTACTGCGGCTTTGCAGACGGTTTTTCAGCAGATAATCCGCGAAGTTGCTTGCGCGACCTTCCCAGCGAATCGGCTGCCCGGTGTTGTCCACCACCTGACCGTAAAGGAAAGGTTCTTTCGAAATCGTAATATCATCAACGTCGGAATAGAGATCGACCGAACTCGGATCGTCACCCATCAGCAACGTTTTGATAATTGCCCGGCGCAAATGCGCGGCAGGTTCTGTCCCGGCGATAGTTTCGATAGTAATCGTACCGTCATCGAAGTTGATGTGGCTGCGGGTCTGATATTGATCGGTGTATTTCACGTAGTCCTTAGGACCGGCGATCACCACCTCTTTGAATCCCCAGATGTTCTCAATATTGTGGGCAAATTGCCCCATCAGAATATCAAAACCGTTGGTATCTTTGACCCAGGCTTCGTTATAGGTATCGCCTTTTTTGGTCGTCGAACAGGAGATGAGCAACGGCGCAATCAAAGCCAGCGCGAGATATTTTTTCATCATTCCGGGTGCGTGTTGTGTTTGTTTTTATGCAAGTTGCCGGAGGCGTGCTCCGGCACTGTTTTTATTTTTTATCTTCCGGCGTATAGCCCTCGATATGCACCTCTTTACCCTCGAACAGGAAGTTGACCATCTCCTGCTCAAGCAGCTTGCGGTGCTCGGCATTCATCATGTTGAGTTTCTTTTCATTAATCAGCATGGTTTGCTTGTGCTGCCACTGCGCCCAGGCTTCTTTGGAGATCTCGTTATAGATGCGTTTTCCCAGCTCGCCGGGGTACAGCTGAAAATCCTGACCTTCTGCTTCACGTTGCAGGAAAGTACAAAAAATCGTTCTGCTCATAAATCATCCTCTTTATCGACTCACGCGCTAAACCGGCGCGCCAGTGCGTAACTGCTGTAACAAACGCTCCACGGGAGCCGCCAGGCCAACTGACGGCGGTTGCGCTAAGTTATACCAGAGCGCATTGCCTTCATCCATGCAGCCGGTGAATGACGACACGGGAAGCCACATAGGCACAATATCTAAGTGGAAATGGCTGAAGGTATGCCGAAACGCGGTCAGTTGCGTCAGGTTATCGGCAGCAATCTGCCGTTGCGCCAGCCACTGCCGCAAACTTTCTTCGTCGGCAAACTGCGGGAAACAGTATAAACCGCCCCACAATCCGCTCGGCGGACGCTGCGCCAGCAATACTTCATCTTCGTGCTGTAATAGCAAAAAGTAGCCGGTGCGCTCCGGCAGCGTCTGTTTCGGTTTTTTGCCCGGATAAAGCGCCCAGCTATTGTTGGCGGCGGCAATACATCCGTTTTGTAGCGGACAGAGCGAACATTTCGGTTTCGAGCGCGTACAAATCATCGCACCCAAATCCATCATCGCCTGATTAAACCGTTCCACGCCAACCGCGGGCGTCACCTGCTCGCTCAAACTCCATAATTTATTCTCGACCTCTTTTTTCCCAGGCCAGCCGCTTACAGCATAGCAGCGCGCCAGCACGCGTTTGACGTTACCGTCGAGAATCGGAAAGTGCTTACCCAGAGAAAGCGAGAGAATCGCGCCTGCGGTGGAACGCCCGACGCCCGGTAACGCCGCGACTTCTTCAAAGGTTTCCGGGAATTTACCGCCGTGTAAGGTCGCCACTTGTTGTGCCGCTTTATGCAGATTGCGCGCGCGGGCGTAATAGCCAAGCCCGGTCCACAAGTGGAGAACTTCGTCGAGCGGCGCATTGGCGAGATCGGTCACCGTCGGGAAGCGCGCCATAAAGCGTTCAAAATAGGGGATAACGGTCGCAACCTGAGTTTGTTGCAACATCACTTCTGAGAGCCATACTTTGTAGGGCGTCTTGTCAATTTGCCAGGGCAGCGTTTTTCGCCCGTATTTATCGTACCAGTCCAGAACCTGGGCTGAAAATTGCGACGCTTGCATGGTCACCGAATTCACTGTTGTTGGGGGCAAGATTGCAGCACAGCGACGGCAGGGTGTAAACCGGAACTTTCCGCAGCCACGGCCTTATCATGCTTGCATCCGGCAACTAACTTTGGATAATGCCCGTTTTCAGAACACTTTCACAAGCGACTAAATCTTTATGAAAAACGACGTCATTTCACCGGAATTTGATGAAAACGGCCGCCCACTGCGCCGTATCCGTAGTTTTGTGCGCCGCCAGGGGCGACTGACCAAAGGCCAGGAACATGCGCTGGAAAACTACTGGCCGGTGATGGGCGTTGAGTTCAGCGAAGATATGCTGGATTTCCCCGCGCTTTTTGGCCGTGAAGCGCCGGTGACGCTTGAGATTGGTTTTGGCATGGGGGCGTCGCTGGTGGCAATGGCTAAAGATCGCCCTGAGCAGGACTTCCTCGGCATTGAAGTGCATTCACCGGGCGTTGGTGCGTGCCTGGCTTCTGCGCATGAAGAAGGTTTAAGCAACCTGCGAGTGATGTGTCACGATGCGGTTGAAGTGCTGCATAAAATGATTCCTGACAATTCATTGCGCATGGTGCAGCTCTTTTTCCCTGACCCGTGGCACAAAGCGCGCCATAATAAACGCCGTATCGTACAGGTGCCGTTTGCCGAACTGGTAAAAAGCAAACTGCAGCTGGGGGGGGTATTCCATATGGCGACCGACTGGGAACCTTATGCGGAACATATGCTTGAAGTGATGTCTTCTATTGACGGTTATAAAAACCTGTCAGAGAGCAATGATTACGTACCGCGTCCGGCATCACGTCCGGTGACGAAATTTGAACAACGTGGTCATCGTCTTGGTCACGGAGTATGGGACTTAATGTTCGAGAGGGTGAAATAATGGCAAAGAACCGTAGCCGTCGTCTGCGTAAAAAAATGCACATCGACGAATTCCAGGAATTAGGATTTTCGGTGGCATGGCGATTCCCGGAAGGTACATCGGAAGAACAGATTGATAAAACCGTTGATGATTTTATTAACGAGGTTATCGAACCGAACAAACTGGCCTTTGACGGCAGCGGTTATCTGGCCTGGGAAGGTCTGATCTGCATGCAGGAAATCGGCAAATGCACCGAAGAACATCAGGCGATTGTGCGTAAGTGGCTGGAAGAGCGCAAACTGGATGAGGTACGCACCAGCGAACTTTTCGACGTTTGGTGGGACTAAGAAAGCATACGGGCGATGACAAATGCAAAACTGCCTGATGCGCTACGCTTATCAGGCCTGGAAAGATGCACGATCGAGTAGGCGGGATAAGGTGTTTACGCCGCATCCGGCATGGAAAACGCGTACTTTGTTATCAATCTGGGGCCAGCAAATGCTGGCCTGATTTTTTCTTGAGGGAAGACTATGATGCGCAAAATGCTGCTGGCGGCAGCACTTTCAGTGACGGCAATGACCGCTCACGCCGACTACCAGTGCAGCGTCACGCCGCGTGACGATGTGATTGTCAGCCCGCAAACCGTGCAGGTGAAGGGCGAAAACGGCAATCTGGTGATCACGCCAGACGGCAACGTGATGTATAACGGTAAGCAATATTCCCTGAATGCCGCCCAGCGCGAGCAGGCGAAGGATTATCAGGCTGAACTACGCAGCACGCTGCCGTGGATTGATGAAGGCGCGAAAAGCCGCGTCGAAAAAGCCCGTATTGCGCTGGATAAAATTATCGTTCAGGAGATGGGCGAAAGCAGCAAAATGCGCAGCCGTCTGACCAAACTTGATGCGCAGCTGAAAGAGCAGATGAACCGCATTATCGAAACGCGCAGCGATGGCCTGACGTTTCACTATAAAGCCATTGATCAGGTTCGCGCCGAAGGCCAGCAATTAGTGAATCAGGCAATGGGTGGAATTTTACAGGACAGCATTAATGAAATGGGCGCGAAAGCGGTGCTGAAAAGCGGCGGTAACCCATTACAGAATGTGCTGGGAAGCCTGGGGGGGCTGCAATCCTCAATCCAAACCGAGTGGAAAAAGCAGGAAAAAGATTTCCAGCAGTTTGGCAAAGATGTTTGTAGCCGCGTTGTGACTCTGGAAGATAGCCGCAAAGCCCTGGTCGGGAATTTAAAATAATCCTCTATTTTAAGACGGCATAATACTTTTTTATGCCGTTTAATTCTTCGTTTTGTTACCTGCCTCTAACTTTGTAGATCTCCAAAATATATTCACGTTGTAAATTGTTTAACGTCAAATTTCCCATACAGAGCTAAGGGATAATGCGTAGCGTTCACGTAACTGGAGGAATGAAATGGAGTTTTTCAAAAAGACGGCACTTGCCGCACTGGTTATGGGTTTTAGTGGTGCAGCATTGGCATTACCCAATATCACCATTTTAGCAACCGGCGGGACCATTGCCGGTGGTGGTGACTCCGCAACCAAATCTAACTACACAGCGGGTAAAGTTGGCGTAGAAAATCTGGTTAATGCGGTGCCGCAACTAAAAGACATTGCGAACGTTAAAGGCGAGCAGGTAGTGAATATCGGCTCCCAGGACATGAACGATAATGTCTGGCTGACACTGGCGAAAAAAATTAACACCGACTGCGATAAAACCGACGGCTTCGTCATTACCCACGGTACCGACACGATGGAAGAAACCGCTTACTTCCTCGACCTGACGGTGAAATGCGACAAACCGGTGGTGATGGTCGGCGCAATGCGCCCGTCCACGTCCATGAGCGCAGACGGTCCATTCAACCTGTATAACGCGGTAGTGACCGCAGCTGATAAAGCCTCCGCTAATCGTGGCGTGCTGGTGGTGATGAACGACACCGTACTGGACGGTCGCGATGTCACCAAAACCAACACCACCGACGTAGCGACCTTCAAGTCTGTTAACTACGGTCCTCTGGGATACATTCACAACGGTAAGATTGACTACCAACGTACCCCGGCACGTAAGCACACCAGCGATACGCCATTCGATGTCTCTAAGCTGAATGAGCTGCCGAAAGTCGGCATCGTTTATAACTACGCTAACGCATCCGATCTTCCGGCTAAAGCACTGGTAGATGCGGGCTATGATGGCATCGTTAGCGCTGGTGTGGGTAATGGTAACCTGTATAAATCCGTGTTCGACACCCTGGCAACCGCCGCGAAAAACGGCACTGCAGTAGTGCGTTCTTCCCGCGTACCGACGGGTGCTACCACTCAGGATGCTGAAGTGGATGATGCGAAATACGGCTTCGTCGCCTCTGGCACGCTGAACCCGCAAAAAGCGCGCGTCCTGCTGCAGCTGGCTCTGACGCAAACCAAAGATCCGCAGCAGATCCAGCAGATCTTCAATCAGTACTAATCACCTCGCCCCGGTATCGTGCCGGGGCTTTTTCACTTCAGACTTACGTCCATTGCCAATTTTCATTACCCTAATGATAATCACCGGAATAAATTATTCCGCGTGAGGTTTTTCGGGTGAAAAAGCAATGGATTGTTGGCACGGCACTGCTTATGTTGATGACTGGTAATGCCTGGGCAGATGGCGAACCGCCAACTGAAAATATCTTAAAAGATCAATTCAAAAAGCAGTATCACGGCATTCTCAAGCTTGATGCTATCACCTTAAAAAATCTTGATGCTAAGGGTAATCAGGCCACCTGGTCAGCGGAAGGCGATGTCTCTTCCAGTGACGATCTCTATACCTGGGTCGGTCAGTTGGCAGATTACGAACTGCTCGAACAGACCTGGACGAAAGATAAACCGGTAAAATTCTCGGCGATGTTAACCAGTAAAGGAACGCCCGCGTCTGGCTGGTCGGTGAACTTTTACTCTTTTCAGGCGGCAGCCAGCGATCGTGGGCGGGTGGTCGACGATATCAAAACGAATAATAAATATCTGATCGTGAATAGCGAAGATTTCAATTATCGCTTTAGTCAGCTTGAATCTGCGTTGAATACCCAGAAGAACTCGATTCCTGCGCTGGAAAAGGAAGTGAAAGCGCTTGATAAGCAAATGGTGGCGGCGCAGAAAGCAGCGGATGCATATTGGGGAAAAGATGCAAACGGTAAGCAAATGACCCGCGAAGAAGCCTTTAAAAAAATTCACCAACAGCGTGATGAGTTTAATAAACAGAACGATAGCGAGGCGTTCGCGGTTAAATATGACAAAGAGGTTTATCAACCGGCGATTGCGGCATGTCATAAACAGAGTGAAGAGTGTTATGAAGTGCCGATTCAGCAGAAACGAGATTTCGATATCAACGAACAACGGCGACAGACTTTTCTGCAATCACAAAAACTCAGCCGTAAATTGCAGGATGACTGGGTAACGCTCGAAAAAGGGCAATATCCGTTAACGATGAAAGTTTCAGAAATAAACAGTAAAAAAGTCGCGATTTTGATGAAAATTGACGATATCAACCAAGCTAATGAACGCTGGAAAAAAGATACCGAACAACTGCGGCGCAATGGGGTGATTAAGTAAGTTTGATATAGTGCACGATTTGTAGCAGGATGCGGCGTTGACCCCGCATCCGGCAATCAACGTCTGATGCGACGCTTGCGCGTCTTATCAGACCTACAACCGCTGCCACATGTCGGCTGGATAAGGCGTTCACGCCGCATCCGGCAATACAAGTTTACTCAGCCAGAAAAAGCTCCAGCAGCGAATTTAAAAACAGCTTCCCATGTTCCGTTATCTGCCAGTAATCCGCACATTCGGTGAGATAACCCTGGGCAATCGCCTCGTCTAACTGTGGGCGAATCACATCTTCGCAAAGCCCGGTATACGCACTAAACTCTGCGCGTGGCGCGGCCTCCAGCAAGCGAAAGCGGTTCATAAAGAACTCAAACGGCTTATCTGCGGCTTCGACATCACGCTGGCTTTCCAGATACCTTCCTTGCATAAAACCACGCGGATGACGCGTTTTAGTGGTACGCAGAATGCGCCCATCCGGGAAGGTCACTTTGCCGTGCGCGCCGCAGCCAATACCGATGTAGTCGCCAAAGCGCCAGTAGTTGAGATTGTGCTGGCACTGATAACTGGGTTTGGCGTAAGCGGAAGTTTCATATTGCTGATAACCCGCTGCGGTTAATAACTGATGCCCCTGTTCGAATATATCCCACAGCGCGTCGTCGTCCGGCAGCACCGGTGGTCGCGAACCAAACAGCGTATTGGGTTCGATGGTCAGTTGATACCAGGAAAGATGCGGCGGATTCAGTTCAATGGCCTGGCGTAGATCGCCAAGCGCCTCTTCCAGTGATTGATCCGGTAGTCCATGCATCAAATCAAGGTTAAAGCTACGTAACCCTAAACCGCTCGCCAGCTTTGCCGCTCGTTTCGCTTCTTGCGGGCCATGAATGCGCCCAAGTCGTTTCAGCTTTTCTTCGCTAAAACTCTGCACACCAATAGAGATGCGGTTCACACCAGCACGCTGATAATCGACAAAGCGATCGGCTTCTACCGTACCAGGGTTCGCTTCCATAGTAATTTCTGCATCCGCTGCCAGCGGCAAACGCGCACGCACGCCGTCCAGCAGCGTTTGCATCGCCGGGCCGGAAAGCAGGCTCGGCGTACCACCGCCAATAAAGATTGTCTTTACTTCACGGCCCTGAGCGTAAGCCACATCATTGTCCAGATCGCAAAGCAGATGCTGAACGTAATCGTCGTGCGGCACTTCTCCTTTCAACGCGTGAGAGTTGAAATCGCAGTACGGGCATTTCTGCACGCACCACGGGATGTGAATGTAGAGACTCAGCGGCGGTAATTTAACCATTACGTAAAGCGTCCAACAGCAGTTTCAATGCCTGACCACGGTGGGAAATGGCGCTCTTTTCTTCGCGGGTCAGTTCGGCAGCGGTTTTCCCTTCGGAAGGTACGAAGAAGATTGGATCATAACCAAAGCCACCAGTGCCCGCTGGTTCACGAGTAATCACGCCCGGCCAGCTACCGTGGCACACCAGCGGAGTCGGATCTTCCGCGTGACGCAGATATACCAGCACGCAGTGGAAACGCGCCTGACGTTGGTCGTCCGGTACGTCTTTCAGTGTTTCCAACAGTTTTTGCAGATTCTTTTGATCGGTCGCGTCTTCACCGGAATAACGCGCGGAGTAAATACCCGGCGCGCCACCCAGCGCATCTACCGCCAGACCAGAGTCGTCGGCAATTGCCGGTAAACCGGTCACTTTTGCCGCATGGCGCGCTTTCAGAATCGCGTTTTCGATAAAGGTCAGGCCGGTTTCTTCAGCGGAATCTACGCCGAGGTCTGTTTGGGCCACGATATCAAGACCGAAGTCGCTAAGCAGCGACGCCAGCTCACGCACTTTACCGGCATTGCCGGTTGCGAGGACAACTTTTTGCATAGGATACCTAATTAATTAACGCCGCGATTTCTGGCGGGATTTGTTGCGGATTAATGATTTTAATTTGTTTGTGGCGGCCAAGTTCGCCTTTTTCAATTACCACCTGGCTTTTGGCTACCCGGAATTGCTTACCGAGAAACTTCACCAGATGGCTGTTGGCCTGGCCGTCAACCGGCGGCGCGGTAATGGCGACTTTAACTTCGTCGCCATGTAAACCGACAATAGAATCACGGCTGGCTTTCGGCTGAATATAGAGCCGTAAAACCAGACCGTCATCATTAACTGTTACGGCACTCATAACGCCATCCACAGCCCCGGCAGCAGCATGTTTCCGGTTGCCTGTAATACTTCTGCGACACCCATATTGATGACATACAGCAGCAGAACGAGGATCATCGGCGAGAAATCAATCCCACCCATTGCCGGTAGCAGGCGGCGAATCGGGCGCAGCAGCGGATCGGCCAGCTGAATCAGCACGTATTCAATCGGACTACGACCCTGGCTTACCCAGCTCATAATCGCCATCACCAGCAGGACCCAGAAAATCAGCAAGCCGATGGTTTTCAGCAGAATCAGTAAACCGGCAATCCAGATGATTGGCAGGAAGGTCACCACTTTAAACAGCACAATGGCTTTGATAAAACTGAGAATATAGGCAACCAGCAGCGAGGCGCTGTCAATGGGACCCATTGCCGGAATAACGCGGCGCAGTGGCCCGATAATTGGCTGCGTTACCTTCACTACAAACTGTGAGAAGGGGTTGTAAAAATCACAATGAGCCCACTGCATCCAGATGCGTAATAACAGCACCATGGTATACAGCTCAATGACCGTTGAAAGCAGGAAAGTCAACGTATTCATGGCGTTCCTTTAATTCCTTATTTTTTAGAGTAATCACGCGCACCAAAAATTGCAGTGCCGATACGAACCATCGTGCTACCTGCCGCAATGGCGGCTTCCATATCGTCCGACATTCCCAGAGAGAGCGTGTCGATATGCGGGTAGCGCGTTTTCAGTCCGGCAAATGCTACAGCCATTTGGCGTGCAACTTCAAACTGCCTTACATATTCTGACTCAGGCGCAGGGATTGCCATCAGCCCGCGCAGACGTAAACGCGGTAGTTCAGCGACCGCCGCTGCCAGCTCGTCCAGTTCTGCCAGTTGAATCCCGGACTTACTGTTTTCATCACTAATATTAATTTGAATCAGTACGTTAAGAGGGGGAAGTTCTGCCGGGCGCTGATCGTTGAGGCGGGTAGCAATGCGCAAACGGTCGATGGTATGACACCAGTCGAAATGCTCTGCCACCAGGCGGCTTTTATTAGACTGCAACGGGCCAATAAAATGCCATTCTAATCCTGTTACGCCCAGTTCCTGAAAGTGGCGAATTTTATCTACCCCTTCCTGAACGTAGTTTTCACCAAATTGACGCTGCCCGGCATCAATGGCTTCTGCGATGGCGCTCGCAGGTTTTGTTTTACTGACTGCAAGCAGCGTAATTTCTTCTGGAGAACGGCCGCAACGCGTTGCAGCCGCTGAGATTTTGTCCCGGACCTGTGCCAGGTTATGCGCAATATCGTTCATTTTCCGAGGATCTTAGTATGAATATGGAAGAAATTGTGGCCCTTAGTGTAAAGCATAACGTCTCGGATCTACACCTGTGCAGCGCCTGGCCCGCACGATGGCGCATTCGCGGGCTAATGGAAGCTGCGCCGTTTGATGCGCCGGACGTCGAAGAGCTACTGCGGGAGTGGCTGGATGACGATCAGCGGGCAATATTGCTGGAAAATGGCCAGCTGGATTTTGCCGTGTCGCTGGCGGAAAACCAGCGGTTGCGTGGCAGTGCGTTCGCGCAACGGCAAGGTATTTCTCTGGCATTACGGTTGTTACCTTCGCACTGTCCACAGCTCGAACAGCTTGGTGCGCCACCGGTATTGCCGGAATTACTCAAGAGCGAGAATGGCATGATTCTGGTGACGGGGGCGACGGGGAGTGGCAAATCTACCACGCTGGCGGCGATGGTTGGCTATCTTAATCAACATGCCGATGCGCATATTCTGACGCTGGAAGATCCTGTGGAATATCTCTATGCCAGCCAGCGATGTTTGATCCAGCAGCGGGAAATTGGTTTGCACTGTATGACGTTCGCATCGGGGTTGCGGGCCGCATTGCGGGAAGATCCTGATGTGATTTTGCTCGGAGAGCTACGTGACAGTGAGACAATCCGTCTGGCGCTGACGGCGGCAGAAACCGGGCATCTGGTGCTGGCAACCTTACATACACGTGGTGCCGCGCAGGCAGTTGAGCGACTGGTGGATTCATTTCCGGCGCAGGAAAAAGACCCCGTGCGTAATCAACTGGCAGGTAGTTTACGGGCAGTGCTGTCACAAAAGCTGGAAGTGGATAAACAGGAAGGACGCGTGGCGCTATTTGAATTGCTGATTAACACACCCGCGGTGGGGAATTTGATTCGTGAAGGGAAAACCCACCAGTTACCGCATGTTATTCAAACCGGGCAGCAGGTGGGGATGATAACGTTTCAGCAGAGTTATCAGCACCGGGTGGGGGAAGGGCGTTTGTGACGTTGCCATGCCCGATGCGCAAGCTTATCGGGCCTACAAAGGCAATAAATGTCTGATGCGACGCTAACGCGTCTTATCAGACCTACAGCCGCTGCCAGATGTGTGCTGGATAAGGTGTTCACGCAGCATCCGGCAAAATGGCCGGATGACGGTAACGACTATCCGCCAGGCTTTTAAATCGCCTTAATATCCCTGCTCGAAATAGCTTTCGAGAATAATAACCGCAGAGGCAGAGTCAACTTTGCCTTTGTTGAGCGCCCGATAGCCGCCCTGTTCAAACAGACCGGAACGGGCTTCCACGGTGCTAAGACGCTCGTCATGGAGCTTTACTTCAACACCGAAACGACCATGAATACGGTTGGCGAATTTACGCGCTCTGGCAGTCAATGGTTGCTCGGTGCCGTCCATATTCAGCGGCAAACCGACGATGATTTCGTCCGGCTGCCACTCTTTCAGTAAACGCTCGATAATGTTCCAGTCCGGCGTACCGTCCTGTGCTTTAATTGCAGGCAAAGGGCGAGCGGTGCCGGTAATGCGTTGGCCGACCGCTACGCCAATGCTTTTGGTGCCGAAGTCGAAGGCGAGTAAGGTTCCACTCATCAGGCGTGTCCTGCCACACCAGGCATGGTGAGAATATCCACACCAATCAGTTTTGCCGCCTCGCGCCAGCGGTCGGCAATCGGCGTTTTGAACAGAATATTCAGATCTGCCGGGGCCGTTAGCCACGCGTTATCGAGAATTTCTTGTTCCAGTTGACCTTTCTCCCAGGAGGCATAACCCAGAGCCACCAATACGTCAGACGGTTGTTTATCGGTGCCGAGCGTTTCCAGCACATCGCGGGAAGTGGTCATTACCGTGTTGTCTGAAATGCGAATGCTGGAAGCAAAATTGGAGGGCGGAGTATGCAAAATAAACCCGCGATCTTCAGCCAGCGGACCGCCGAGCATAACCGGTTTATCCAGACGGATTGATTCATCACGCGGCTCCGGCGTGATCTTCAGCTTTTCCAGAATCCCTTCAATTTTGAGATTTTCCAGCGGCTTGTTGACGATGATCCCCATTGCACCATTGGTATTATGTTCGCAAATGTAGACCACGGAACGACGGAAAATCGGATCCTGGAGAGCAGGCATGGCAATAAGAAAGTGATGCTGTAAATTCATTGTCAGAGGTTCTGTTTCCTGGTTCAAAAAAGCAACAGCGCCCAGTATGCGTGGAAAGAAGGGCGCTGTCACTCAGAGTCTCAACGAGATCCTTCTCGCTAAGGTGGGTTACTGCTGCTGTAAACGTGCTTCGATGGCATCCATTAACATTCCGGTGATCGACACCGGAAACTCTGCTTCAATCTCACGAATACAGGTTGGGCTGGTGACGTTAATTTCAGTCAGACGGTCGCCGATGATATCCAGACCAACAAAAATCAGCCCTTTTTCTTTCAGCGTCGGCCCGATCTGACGGGCGATTTTCCAGTCACTTTCCGTCAGCGGACGAGGTTCACCGCGACCACCGGCAGCCAGATTGCCACGGGTTTCGCCCCCCTGCGGAATACGCGCCAGGCAGTACGGTACCGGCTCGCCATCCACCACCAGCACGCGTTTGTCGCCATCTTTAATGGCTGGCAGGTAATTTTGCGCCATGCAGTAGCGAGTGCCATGCTCAGTCAGGGTTTCGGCAATCACGCCGAGGTTTGGATCGCCTTCTTTCACGCGGAAAATCGACGCGCCGCCCATACCGTCCAGCGGCTTAAGAATGATGTCGCTGTGTTTCTCCCAGAACGCTTTTAGCTGCGCTTTATTGCGCGTAACCAGCGTTTCTGGCGTTAAGTCAGAGAACCAGGCGGTAAACAGTTTCTCGTTACAGTCGCGCAGGCTCTGCGGCTTGTTAACGATCAGCGTCCCTTTCTCTTCGGCACGTTCCAGAATATAGGTCGCGTAGATAAACTCGGTATCAAACGGCGGGTCTTTACGCATCAGGATCACATCGAGATCGGCCAGCGGCAGATCCTGTTCACCGACGAACGAAAACCACTCTTCGTAGTTCTGCTTCACGTTCAGCGTGCGGGTATGGGCGCGGGCTTCACCATTGATCAGATACAGATCGCCCATCTCCATATAGTGAAGTTCGTAACCACGACGCTGTGCTTCCAGCAACATAGCAAAACTGGAATCTTTCTTGATGTTGATGTTTGCGATGGGGTCCATCACGATGCCGAGCTTGATCATTATTCTTCTCCGTTAGCCCAAATCGCCAAATCGTACTTGTAGCGCGGTAATGGCGGTGAGCGCAGTTGTCTCTGTACGCAAAACGCGAGGTCCCAACAGGATATCAGTAAATTGATAGCGGGCAGTCATGGCAATTTCATCTGCCGATAAACCGCCTTCCGGGCCAATCAGCAGGCGGACGCGTTCAACCGGTAACGGCAACGTATTGATGCTGTTACTGGCGCGCGGGTGAAGATTCAGTTTCAGTCCTTCATCCTGCTCTGCACACCAGGCTTCCAGATCCATCGCTGGACGGATTTCCGGCACCCGGTTACGACCACACTGCTCACAGGCAGCAATTGCAATCTTCTGCCACTGCTGAAGCTTCTTGTTCAGACGTTCACTATCCAGTTTAACGCCGCAGCGCTCAGAAAAAAGTGGCGTAATGAGGCTTACACCGAGTTCGATCGATTTCTGGATAGTAAATTCCATTTTTTCACCACGCGACATCACCTGACCGAGGTGAATATGCAGCGGAGATTCGCGATCGTCGATCTGGCCTTCCAGCACCTTCACTTCCACGCTTTTTTTGCTGGCGCTGGTAATTTCGGCGTCAAAGACCTGGTTGCTACCGTCAAACAATTGCAACGCCTGCCCCGGCCCCATGCGCAGTACGCGCCCGATATGGTTGGCGGCATCTTCGCAAAGCGCGATGTGAGAATGGCTGGTCAGTGGTTCAGGATGATAAATGCGGGGGATACGCATAGTTAAAAATCCGCGTCGTCTCCCCACGCGGTTGTACGCGTGGGGTAGGGGTTAACAAAAAGAATCCCGCTAGTGTAGGTTAGCTCTTTCGCGCCTGGCAAGCGCGTTGCACATACGGGTTATGATTGCCCTGCACCTTCGCGATGCGTTCATCGCGCTCGCACTCCCAGTCGGTAACCGGATACATCTTGTTCCATGCGTTGAACAGCTGCGTTTGCTGGCGAGAGAGTGTCAGGTTGTATTGGTCGCGCATATAGAAGTAGGTGCGCGCAATGGCACCGCGTGCACGCGCTGGTGGTTCGGCAGCTTTTTCTTTGAAATCGACCTTCATGGCGCATTGACCGTACTGGCCTTCACCGCCATTCCACTGGCTGTACATAAAGTTGCCGCGATCGCCATTCACCTCACCGACTGACGGCTGCAGGTTATGCATATCGCTTTCCATCTTGCGATAGACCGGATCTTTAGCGCAGTTTTTACGTCCACCGTCCTGCCAGCACTGGCGCTGGTGACCGAACTGCCAGGCGGGAACGACATGTTCCCACTCTACGCGGCTGGCGCGGTTTTCATTTTTGCGCACCTGATAGCCGCACGATTGCAGATCAACAACGCCTTTTTTGCCCTGCCAGTTAATTTTACATCCGCAATAAAACGTACCGGGCGCGTCAGCGTGGACTTTTACCGCCGCGGCTTTCGCCTGAGAAAAACTATTGATACCTTCGGCCAACGCCGGGCCGGAAAATGCTGCGCTCAGTACCACCGCAGCAATAGACAAATAACGGTACATCACTTACTCCGTGTTAAAACGAGCCAGCAACGTAGCGAAAGTTGTTTTGGTATGCAATCAGCCAGATCAGGAAAGTTCCTGATAGTTCAGATGGTTATTTCGCAACCAGCTGTTCACCGCAGTGAACACAGCGATAGACGGCCTCGCCACGAACTACGCGATTATGGCGGCGTACGGTAAGCTGATGCTCCTGGCACTTGCAGCGGTAGGGGAAGGTGTTGCGACGCACGGATTGCAGTTCGAACTGATGCGTACGACGGGCGGGAACACCCAGCACGTTTTCCATCATCCACTTCCACTCTTTGCCATGTGGCGCTACGCGGCCGAAATGTTTCCATACCAGCAAATGTGCCAGTTCGTGCGGCACCACTTCTTCAATAAAGGCTTCACTGTTTTCCAACAGCAAAACGGGATTGAGGCGAATTTCATAGCTTTCCAGCCAGGCTGTTCCGGCGGAGGTTCCGCGCTGGGTGTAAGAGAGTTTTGGCTCCGGGTAGTTACGCCCTAGCTTCAGGTTGGCCTGGGCGAGTTTTTCCCGCAGGCGACGCATAACGGCCTGTTGGATGGCGATAGGGAGACGGGATGTTTTCATAGCGGCAGAGGATAGAGCGAAGAAAAGATGACTGCAAGAGGTGGCTTCCTCCGCGATGGGAGGAAGCTTGGGGAGATTAATCGTGAGCGCCTATTTCGCGCAGTTTACGACCTTTCATCAGATTACGTTCAATATGTTCCAGCGAAACGTGTTTGGTTTCCGGTACCAGCCACAATGTCAGCAGGATAAACAGTACGTTCAGAGCCGCATACACCCAGAAGGTGTTGGCGTTACCCAGCGTGTTGAGCATGGTCAGGAACGTTGCGCCAACGATCATGTTGGCAATCCAGTTGGTGGCAGTGGAGCAGGTGATGCCAAAATCGCGGCCTTTCAGCGGCTGAATTTCGGAGCACAGTACCCAAATCAGCGGACCGGCACTCATGGCAAAACCGACAATAAACATCAGCAGCATGGCGATGGCGAAATACTGCGCCGACGGAGAGTGAATACCGATATGCATCATTGTACCGAGTACGCCCATGCCAGCAGCCATCACCAGGAAGCCCAGCGTTAGCGTTGGTTTACGTCCCCAGCGGTCAACAAGGCCGATTGCGATAAAGGTGGCAAGTACGTTGGTCAGGCCGACAATCACGGTCCCCCACATTTGCTCGGTAGTGTTGGTATAACCCGCCAGTTCGAAGATTTTCGGCGCGTAATACATGATGACGTTCATCCCGGTGAATTGCTGCATTACCTGCAACAGTACGCCAAGGAACACCGCGCGGCGGAAGTTGCTGTTCTCTTTAAACAGCGCCCAGCCACTCTGTTTAACCTGCAAACTTTCACGGATTTCATCCAGTTCGCGTTTCGCTTCCGCGCTGGTGTCACGCAGGCGTAGCAGCACGCGTTCGGCATCAACAAAACGGCGTTTGGCGGCAAACCAACGTGGGCTGTCTGGCAGGAAGAAGACACCAATCAGCAGCAAAATTGCCGGGATGATAATCACACCCAGCATCCAGCGCCATGCACCGGTGTAGCTGAAGGCTGTATCAGAAAGATAAGCACCGAGGATCCCGATAGTGATCATCAACTGATACATCGAGATCATACTGCCACGAATTTTTTCCGGCGCAATTTCAGAGAGGTACAGCGGTGCGGTATAAGAGGCCACACCCACCGCCAGCCCCAGTAGAACGCGGGAAAGAATCAGTACTTCAACGTTTGGCGCAGCCGCAGAGAACAGCGAACCGGCAACAAACAAAATTGCGCCGATCATCAGGCTCTTTTTGCGCCCGAGTTTAAAGGAGAGCCAGCCGCTGCCCACCGCACCGACTGCCGCACCGAACATCATGGAGCTTACGACCCATTCTTGCGTGTGCGAAGTAATCTGGAATTCATCTGCAATAAACGGCAGTGCGCCAGCAATTACACCGATATCCAGGCCAAAGAGTAATCCCGCCAGAGCGGCAAGGAAGCAGACGAAAAACGTCATTGCCTTGTTTGACCGCCCCTGTTTTTTAGCGTCAGGCATGATGCCCTCCAATATGGTTATTTTTTATTGTGAATTAAGATAGGTGAGTACGACGTAAAAAGATGTGAAGCAAATCACATCAGTGTAATCGCTTACACTAACATTTATCTTAGTTATGGTTTAAGTGCATGAAAATAATTGAGTTATATCATCATAGATTAAACGCTGTTATCTGCAATTAAGACTTTACTGAAAAGAAATGTAACAACTGTGAAAACTGAATAATAATATGAAAATATTACAAATATTTGGCTGGTGTTATTGGTGTAATCGGTTTCAGTAGTGATGATAATTTGCGATAAAACGTGTTGAGGAAGAATGATGTTATTGTGCGGGCAGCTTTTTGCCGGATGCGGCGTGAATGCCTATCCACCGCGGTGAGGTAAAAGAAAAAGGCCAGCGCGAGGCTGGCCTTTGAAAGCAGGTGAAGAAAGATTACTTCAGACCGGCAGCATCGCGCAGCAGCTGCGCTTTGTCGGTTTTTTCCCACGGGAAATGTTCACGACCAAAGTGACCGTATGCTGCGGTTTCTTTGTAGATCGGGTGCAGCAGATCCAGCATCTGAATCAGACCGTATGGGCGCAGGTCGAAGAACTCACGTACCAGCAGAGTCAGTTGTTCAGAAGGCACTTTCTCAGTACCGAAAGTTTCTACCATGATGGAGGTCGGTTCAGCCACGCCGATTGCGTAGGAAACCTGAATTTCACAACGATCGGCCAGGCCAGCAGCAACGATGTTTTTCGCGACATAACGTGCTGCGTAGGCTGCGGAACGGTCCACTTTTGATGGATCTTTACCAGAGAATGCTCCGCCACCGTGACGTGCCATGCCGCCGTAGGTATCAACGATAATTTTACGACCAGTCAGACCGCAGTCACCCATCGGGCCACCGATAACAAAACGACCGGTCGGGTTGATGAAGAATTTGGTGGCAGAAGTCAGCCATTCAGCGGGCAGAATCGGCTTGATGATCTCTTCCATTACCGCTTCTTGCAGCGATTTCTGGTCGATCTCTTCAGAGTGCTGAGTGGAAAGCACGACAGCATCAATACCAACGATTTTGCCGTCGTCATACTGGAAAGTCACCTGGCTTTTCGCGTCCGGGCGCAGCCACGGCAGAGTACCGTTTTTACGCACTTCAGCCTGACGCTGTACCAGACGGTGTGCATAGGTGATAGGTGCTGGCATCAGCACGTCGGTTTCATTAGTTGCGTAGCCAAACATCAGACCCTGGTCACCCGCGCCCTGTTCCAGCGGATCGGCACGGTCAACGCCCTGGTTGATGTCAGGAGACTGTTTGCCGATAGCACTCAGAACCGCACAGGAGTTAGCGTCAAAGCCCATGTCGGAATGTACATAGCCAATTTCGCGAACGGTGTTACGGGTGATCTCTTCGATGTCTACCCAGGCGCTAGTGGTGATTTCGCCGCCAACTAAAACCATGCCGGTTTTTACGTAGGTTTCGCAAGCAACGCGTGCTTTCGGATCCTGTTCGAGGATCGCGTCTAAAACGGCATCAGAGATTTGGTCAGCAATTTTGTCAGGATGCCCTTCAGAGACGGACTCGGACGTAAAAAGGTGTTTTGCCATATTTAATATCACCTAAAGAGAATTTGGTTAGCTCAAACTGTTGTGTGGATTTTCTGTGGTAGCGGATCCTACCACGACTCTGCAGGTTAAAAACACTGGCAGTCTGAGTGTTAATCGGTATGGATGGATTAACATCTGGATGGCTATTTTAGGTCAATTCTTCACCCGATTTCCACTTTTTTTTGAATCGTGTCTCATTCTGTTAAAAACGTGGCTGGAAATTTTTCCTGACAATGCCGGCATTCTGCGTATTTATCTTTTGCAATTTTCTGCCATTGTGGGGTATAAAACGCGGCGCGCGGCTTAAATAAAAAGCACACGACGTTTCTTTCGTGTTGCCACTTCCAGCCGGGTTGAAATCAGAGTTTTGGCTTGTGGGTTCGTCTTAACAGGCGGCCGTGGAGGTGATACGAAATAATGAACCGTTGTCTGCTGCTTAACCTGTCTCACCGTTCTGGTGAAGATTCGTTCCCCGCACTCTGCATCTCTGCTTTGCATACCTGCCGATGTTATACCCATCTCGGCGCTTCTCAGGATTCAAGAGCTGGTTACAGTTACTGAGGACTGAACAAGGGCGCTCTTGTAAAAACAAGAGTTTTCTCGTGGTTTCGCCGAACTGTCACACTTACGTTCGGTTATGTGCTTAATAATGTTATGAAAAAGAAACCGGTTGCGCAGTCGGAGCGTCAGCATACACTGCTGGAAAATCCATGTGCTTATGGGTTGTTATCGCAGTTCCAGGCTGCGATAGTCGTTAACTGTTTTACACTTAATAAAATAATTTGAGGTTCGCTATGTCTGACGACATGTCTATGGGTTTGCCTTCGTCAGCGGGCGAACACGGTGTACTACGCTCCATGCAGGAGGTTGCAATGAGCTCCCAGGAAGCCAGCAAGATGCTGCGTACTTACAATATTGCCTGGTGGGGCAATAACTACTATGACGTTAACGAGCTGGGCCACATCAGCGTGTGCCCGGACCCGGACGTCCCGGAAGCTCGCGTCGATCTCGCGCAGTTAGTGAAAACTCGTGAAGCACAGGGTCAGCGTCTGCCTGCACTGTTCTGTTTCCCACAGATCCTGCAGCACCGTTTGCGCTCCATTAACGCCGCGTTCAAACGTGCGCGGGAATCCTACGGCTATAACGGCGATTACTTCCTTGTTTATCCGATCAAAGTTAACCAGCACCGCCGCGTGATTGAGTCCCTGATTCATTCGGGCGAACCGCTGGGACTGGAAGCAGGCTCGAAAGCAGAGTTGATGGCGGTGCTGGCACATGCTGGCATGACCCGTAGCGTCATCGTCTGCAACGGTTATAAAGACCGCGAATATATCCGCCTGGCATTAATTGGCGAGAAGATGGGCCACAAGGTCTACCTGGTCATTGAGAAGATGTCAGAAATCGCCATTGTGCTGGATGAAGCAGAACGTCTGAATGTCGTTCCTCGTCTGGGCGTGCGTGCACGTCTGGCTTCGCAGGGCTCGGGTAAATGGCAGTCCTCCGGCGGGGAAAAATCGAAGTTCGGCCTGGCTGCGACTCAGGTACTGCAACTGGTTGAAACCCTGCGTGAAGCCGGGCGTCTCGACAGCCTGCAACTACTGCACTTCCACCTCGGTTCGCAGATGGCGAATATTCGCGATATCGCCACAGGCGTTCGTGAATCGGCGCGTTTCTATGTGGAACTGCACAAGCTGGGCGTCAATATTCAGTGCTTCGACGTCGGCGGCGGTCTGGGCGTGGACTATGAAGGCACCCGTTCGCAGTCTGACTGCTCCGTAAACTACGGCCTCAATGAATATGCCAACAACATCATCTGGGCGATTGGTGATGCGTGTGAAGAAAACGGTCTGCCGCATCCGACGGTAATCACCGAATCGGGTCGTGCGGTGACTGCGCATCACACCGTGCTGGTGTCTAATATCATCGGCGTGGAACGTAACGAATACACGGTGCCGACCGCGCCTGCAGAAGATGCGCCGCGCGCGCTGCAAAGCATGTGGGAAACCTGGCAGGAGATGCACGAACCGGGAACTCGCCGTTCTCTGCGTGAATGGTTACACGACAGTCAGATGGATCTGCACGACATTCATATCGGCTACTCTTCCGGCACCTTTAGCCTGCAAGAACGTGCATGGGCAGAACAACTCTATCTGAGCATGTGCCATGAAGTGCAGAAGCAACTGGATCCGCAAAACCGTGCGCATCGTCCGATAATCGACGAACTGCAGGAACGTATGGCGGACAAAATGTACGTCAATTTCTCGCTGTTCCAGTCAATGCCGGACGCATGGGGGATCGACCAGTTGTTCCCGGTTCTGCCGCTGGAAGGGCTGGATCAAGTGCCGGAACGTCGCGCTGTGCTGCTGGATATTACCTGTGACTCTGACGGTGCTATCGACCACTATATTGATGGTGATGGTATTGCCACGACAATGCCAATGCCGGAGTACGATCCAGAGAATCCGCCGATGCTCGGTTTCTTTATGGTCGGCGCATATCAGGAGATCCTTGGCAATATGCACAACCTGTTCGGTGATACCGAAGCGGTTGACGTGTTCGTGTTCCCTGACGGTAGCGTAGAAGTAGAACTGTCTGACGAAGGCGATACCGTGGCGGACATGCTGCAATATGTACAGCTCGATCCGAAAACGCTGTTAACCCAGTTCCGCGATCAAGTGAAGAAAACCGATCTTGATGCTGAACTGCAACAACAGTTCCTTGAAGAGTTCGAGGCAGGTTTGTACGGTTATACTTATCTTGAAGATGAGTAAGTCCTGTGTTACTTGAATCCGCTTAATTTAGCGGTGATAATCCGCCACAATTTATTGTGACAAATCCAACCCTTCCTCGTCGGGCCTAACGACGCGGAAGGGTTTTTTTATATCGACTTTGTAATAGGAGTCCATCCATGAGCACCTTAGGTCATCAATACGATAACTCACTGGTTTCCAACGCCTTTGGTTTTTTACGCCTGCCGATGAACTTCCAGCCGTATGACAGCGATGCCGACTGGGTGATCACCGGCGTGCCGTTCGACATGGCCACCTCTGGCCGTGCGGGTGGTCGCCACGGTCCGGCAGCGATCCGTCAGGTTTCGACGAATCTGGCCTGGGAACACAACCGCTTCCCGTGGAATTTCGACATGCGTGAGCGTCTGAACGTCGTGGACTGCGGCGATCTGGTATATGCCTTTGGCGATGCCCGTGAGATGAGCGAGAAGCTGCAGGCGCACGCCGAGAAGCTGCTGGCTGCCGGTAAGCGTATGCTCTCCTTCGGTGGTGACCACTTTGTTACGCTGCCGCTGCTGCGTGCTCATGCGAAGCATTTCGGCAAAATGGCGCTGGTACACTTTGACGCCCACACCGATACCTACGCGAACGGTTGTGAATTTGACCACGGCACCATGTTCTATACCGCGCCGAAAGAAGGTCTGATCGACCCGAATCATTCCGTGCAGATTGGTATTCGTACCGAGTTTGATAAAGACAACGGTTTTACCGTGCTGGACGCCTGCCAGGTGAACGATCGCAGCGTGGATGACGTTATCGCTCAAGTGAAACAGATTGTGGGTGATATGCCGGTTTACCTGACCTTTGATATCGACTGCCTGGATCCTGCTTTCGCGCCGGGAACCGGTACGCCAGTGATTGGCGGCCTGACCTCCGATCGCGCCATTAAACTGGTACGCGGCCTGAAAGATCTCAACATCGTTGGGATGGACGTAGTGGAAGTGGCTCCGGCATACGATCAGTCGGAAATCACCGCTCTGGCTGCGGCGACGCTGGCGCTGGAGATGCTCTATATTCAGGCGGCGAAAAAGGGCGAGTAAGCACCAGATGCGATGCGCACGGGTAAAACGTGCCATTAATGTCGGATGCGGCGTGAACGCCTTATCCGACCTACGTTCGGCACCCGTAGGCCGGATAAGATGCGCCAGCATCGCATCCGGCAATGCGCACAGGGTAACAAATGTGCCATTCATGTCAGAAGGGGCGTGAACGCCTTATCTGACCTACGTTCGACACCACCAGGCTTTACTTAATCCCATCTGCGCTCATACGATCGCGAATATGCTGGGCGCGTTCGGCGGATGCAGGATGGTCGTCAAACATTGAGCTTTGGCGACCTTCTTCCAGTTTTGCCAGTTTTTCAAAGCTGGTGGCAAGACCTGCCGGGCTGATGCCGCGTTGGCGCAGAAGATCGTAAGAATAATCATCGGCTTCTGCTTCCTGGCGCTGGGAGAATTGCGAATTGACTAATTTCTCGCCCAGATCACCGAGTTGTGATTGAGATAAACTGCCGACAATCCCGCCCGCAGAGGCCGCAGCTACTCGCACGGCATTTGTACCAAGTGCCACCTGCATTCCTTTTTTCACATGGCCTAATGCCACGTGCCCCATTTCGTGACCGATCACCGCTTCGACTTCGTTATCCGTCATCATATCCATCAGCCCGCTATAGACACGGATACAGCCGTTAGCCATTGCAAAGGCGTTCACATCCTTCGCCATATACACTTTGTAATTTACCGGCTGACCGTTGATATTGTTGCCTAGCGCATTGGCAATAGTTGTCAGACGTTTAGCGTATTCGCTATTGGCTGGCGCAATCGTCGCCTTGCTGTCCATCTCCTGACATGCCTGATCGCTCAGGGTTTTCACCTGCTCATCACTCAAACTGTAAGCCTGAAAAGCTTCCGCTCCTGATGAGAGCAGTCCGTTGGAGTCCATATTCTGGCAACCGGTCAGTACCGTTGCCACGCTCATTGCTACCAATAAGGCGCGAATTTTCATGTTTTCTCTTCCGCACAAGGTCAGGATTATTCTAAAAATGCGCCGTTTGCAGGTGAATCGACGCTCAGTCTCAGTATAAGGAAAAGCGCAACGGACGGGCGAGTAGATTGCGCAACATGCGAGCATGATCCAGAGATTTCTGAAGCAGCAAAAGGATGTTCCATGTACATGACGCGCGGCTTGCGGTAAATTGTTGGCAAATTTTCCGGCGTAGCCCAAAACGCGCTGTCGTCAAGTCGTTAAGGGCGTGCCCTTCATCATCCGATCTGGAGTCAAAATGTCCTCACGTAAAGAGCTTGCCAATGCTATTCGTGCGCTGAGCATGGACGCAGTACAGAAAGCCAAATCCGGTCACCCGGGTGCCCCTATGGGTATGGCTGACATTGCCGAAGTCCTGTGGCGTGATTTCCTGAAACACAACCCGCAGAATCCGTCCTGGGCTGACCGTGACCGCTTCGTGCTGTCCAACGGCCACGGCTCCATGCTGATCTACAGCCTGCTGCACCTCACCGGTTACGATCTGCCGATGGAAGAACTGAAAAACTTCCGTCAGCTGCACTCTAAAACTCCGGGCCACCCGGAAGTAGGTTATACCGCTGGTGTGGAAACCACCACCGGTCCGCTGGGTCAGGGTATTGCCAACGCAGTCGGTATGGCGATTGCAGAAAAAACGCTGGCGGCGCAGTTTAACCGTCCAGGTCACGACATTGTCGACCACTACACCTACGCCTTCATGGGCGACGGCTGCATGATGGAAGGCATCTCCCACGAAGTTTGCTCTCTGGCGGGTACGCTGAAGCTGGGTAAACTGATTGCGTTCTACGATGACAACGGTATCTCAATCGATGGTCACGTTGAAGGCTGGTTCACTGACGACACCGCAATGCGTTTCGAAGCTTACGGCTGGCACGTTATTCGCGACATCGACGGTCATGACGCGGCATCCATCAAACGCGCAGTAGAAGAAGCGCGCGCAGTGACTGACAAACCGTCCCTGCTGATGTGCAAAACCATCATCGGTTTCGGTTCCCCGAACAAAGCCGGTACCCACGACTCCCACGGTGCGCCGCTGGGCGACGCTGAAATTGCCCTGACCCGCGAACAGCTGGGCTGGAAATACGCGCCGTTCGAAATCCCGTCTGAAATCTATGCTCAGTGGGATGCGAAAGAAGCAGGCCAGGCGAAAGAATCTGCATGGAATGAGAAGTTTGCGGCTTACGCGAAAGCTTATCCGCAGGAAGCGGCTGAATTTACCCGCCGTATGAAAGGCGAAATGCCGTCTGACTTCGACGCCAAAGCGAAAGAGTTTATCGCTAAACTGCAGGCTAATCCGGCGAAAATCGCCAGCCGTAAAGCGTCGCAGAATGCTATCGAAGCGTTCGGCCCGCTGTTGCCTGAATTCCTCGGCGGCTCTGCTGACCTGGCACCGTCTAACCTGACCCTGTGGTCTGGTTCTAAAGCAATCAACGAAGATGCTGCAGGTAACTACATCCACTACGGTGTTCGCGAGTTCGGTATGACCGCGATTGCTAACGGTATCTCCCTGCACGGTGGTTTCCTGCCGTACACCTCCACCTTCCTGATGTTCGTGGAATACGCACGTAACGCCGTACGTATGGCTGCGCTGATGAAACAGCGTCAGGTGATGGTTTACACCCACGACTCCATCGGTCTGGGCGAAGATGGCCCGACTCACCAGCCGGTTGAGCAGGTCGCTTCTCTGCGCGTGACCCCGAACATGTCTACATGGCGTCCGTGTGACCAGGTTGAATCCGCGGTCGCGTGGAAATACGGCGTTGAGCGTCAGGACGGCCCGACTGCGCTTATCCTCTCCCGTCAGAACCTGGCGCAGCAGGAACGAACTGAAGAGCAACTGGCAAACATCGCGCGCGGTGGTTATGTGCTGAAAGACTGCGCCGGTCAGCCGGAACTGATTTTCATCGCTACCGGTTCAGAAGTTGAACTGGCTGTTGCTGCCTACGAAAAACTGACTGCCGAAGGCGTGAAAGCGCGCGTGGTGTCCATGCCGTCTACCGACGCATTTGACAAGCAGGATGCTGCTTACCGTGAATCCGTACTGCCGAAAGCGGTTACTGCACGCGTTGCTGTAGAAGCGGGTATTGCTGACTACTGGTACAAGTATGTTGGCCTGAACGGTGCTATCGTCGGTATGACCACCTTCGGTGAATCTGCTCCGGCAGAGCTGCTGTTTGAAGAGTTCGGCTTCACTGTTGATAACGTTGTTGCGAAAGCAAAAGAACTGCTGTAATTAGCATTTCGGGTAAAAAGGTCGCTTCGGCGACCTTTTTTATTACCTTGATATGTCCGTTTGCGGACAAGCAATAGATAAGGAGTGTTGTAGATCACAAATATTTATATGCAATAAATATCAATTATGTAATATGCATCACGATATGCGTATTGACATTTGTTGTTATATCTATAACTCAATGTTATATAAGAAATTAATAATTCACTGTTTTCAAAACACCGGTTTCCCTGCTCAATTGCTTTCATTAAACCGCACGAGTATTTTATTTTTACCGCCGGACGGTACCCTAAAAATAAAATAAGGATAATTTATGCGGCTTAGTGATTATTTTCCAGAATCATCAATCTCAGTTATACATTCAGCAAAAGATTGGCAGGAAGCTATCGATTTCTCGATGGTATCATTGCTGGATAAAAACTATATCAGCGAGAATTACATTCAGGCAATTAAAGATTCCACCATTAACAATGGCCCTTATTATATTCTCGCACCAGGCGTGGCAATGCCTCATGCGCGACCGGAATGTGGGGCGCTTAAAACCGGGATGTCTTTGACATTACTTGAACAAGGTGTTTATTTTCCGGGGAATGACGAACCAATTAAATTACTCATCGGACTCTCTGCTGCCGATGCCGATTCGCACATTGGCGCTATTCAGGCGTTAAGTGAATTACTGTGCGAAGAAGAAATACTCGAACAACTCTTAACAGCATCATCAGAAAAACAATTAGCGGACATTATCAGCCGCGGATAATTACTCTCTCCTCTACAGGATAATATTATGGAAAACAAGTCTGCTCGTGCAAAGGTCCAGGCTTTTGGGGGCTTTTTGACTGCAATGGTCATCCCCAATATTGGTGCTTTTATTGCCTGGGGTTTTATTACTGCGTTATTTAGGTAATGACTCCAACTTATTGATAGTGTTTTATGTTCAGATAATGCCCGATGACTTTGTCATGCAGCTCCACCGAT